>CAMCNM010000026.1 GCA_945876015.1 Gemmatimonas phototrophica | reverse complement strand
CCCGCCACGCTGCCGACGGCGGTCTGGATCAATCCACCCAAGCTCCTCGTCGCCTCAGAGGACGTGCGTCAGTAAACTCAATTCGCCCGGTGTCTCAAACTCGTTGACAGCTTCCGCAGGCCATCCTCGCCTACGCCTCGGATTACGGGTTGCTCACGGCGGCGCTCCACCCGCACGGCCTCACCCTGCGCGACCCCGAGCTCATGATCGCGAGCCTCGATCACGCCATCTGGTTCCATCGTCCGTTCCGGGTCGATGAATGGCTGCTCTACACGATCGACAGCCCGAGCTCCGGCGGCGTCCGCGCCTTCGCCCGCGGGGAGTTCTTCACCCGCGACGGCACCCTCGTGGCGTCCACGGCCCAGGAGGGGCTCCTCCGCATCGTGGACCCGCCCAGGGCATGACCGGGCGGAACGGCCAAGGTTGCGATCCGGGCCCCGATCAGGCATCCATAACCGGTACGGCGCCGTGGCTCCCCGGCGCTGGGTCTGCGCCCCCGGGGACAAAAGCACGATTCCTGCAACAGTCCCGGGATGGGCTCCGACCATCTCACAGGAGAGGATCCGCATGGCACGTCAGACCGGTACGGTCGCTCGCTTCCTGGATGACAAGGGTTTCGGCTTCATCCAGCCCGATGGCGGCGGGAAGGACGTTTTCGTCCACCACTCGGCTATCGAAGGCGCTGGCTTCAAGACCCTGGCCCCGGGTGAGCGGGTCGAGTTCGACGTGGTCCAGGACACGAAGGGACCCCGCGCGGACCGGGTGAACCGGGTTCAGGGCTGAGCTTCGGGACCCCCAGGTCGGGGTCCCCCCAACGGTTGCTCCCCCTCGGATCGCATGCCTCAGGCGGGCGCATCGATACTTGATGCGTCAACAGTATCGAGATAGCCTGTAGCATGACCCATGCCCAGGAAGCCTGGGTCGCCATCCTCCGTAGGGCGGATCTGCTGCGCCGGCGGATGACGGCGATCGTCGCGCCCGCGGGCCTCACTGCCCAGCAGTACAACGTCCTCCGCATCCTCCGCGGGGCTCAGCCGAGCCCGCTCCCGACCCTCGAGATCCGGGAGCGGATGATCGAGTCCACGCCCGGCATCACCCGCCTGCTCGACCGCCTCGAGGAGAAGGCGCTGGTGCGCCGGGAGCGCGGCAGAGAGGACCGCCGCGTGGTGGAATGCCGGATCACCCAGGCCGGGCTCGCCCTCCTCGCCGACCTGGACGCCGCGATGGCCGAGGCCGACCGGCGCTCCCTGGGCTCGTTGTCGAAGGAGGAGAGCCTCCAGCTCGTGGATCAGCGGGAGCGAATCAGAGCGACCCCCTGATCGACCCCAACTATCTTGGACCGACCATGACGAAACCTCGCATTCGCTTCCCACACCTGATCGCCTGCCTGGCCGCCGCCACGCTCGGCTGCGCGACCGCGCCCACGCGCACCGCGGAACGTGATCTGCGGCGCTGCGATGACCCGTATCGGATGCTCACCGAAGGGTTGGGGATGGCGGCCGAGGTCACCGCGGACACGGTGGCCGACTGGCGGACCCACCTGTCGCTCCCCGGCTGCCGCATCACTGCCGCGGGCAGCATCGCGGACGCGTCGGAGACCGAGCAGGCCGAAGCGTTCTTCAACAGCGTGCGCGACGCCGGCTGGACCCGCACGCCGGATCCGCGCGACATGCCCAACGAATCCGCGATCCGATTCCGGCTGAACGACACCGACTGCTTCTTCAACCGGTACCTCGGCATCATGATCGGCTCGCCGGCCGAGATGCGCGTGAACGGCGTGTACCAGGGCCGTCCGGGCGACGACCGCTTCAACGTCCTCGTCCAGTGCGTGGAGGCTCTACCCGCTTTTCCCTGAGTCGGCGGCGAGCGCGAGCTCGATCTCCTCGCGGACGTCGAGATCGACCTCCGCCTCCAAACGAGCGTCGAGCGCGGCACGCGCCGCGCTCGTTCCGATCCGGCCGAGCGCCCACGCGGCGTGCCCGCGCACGAGCGGCTCCGTGTCCACCAATGCGCTCACGAGCGACGGAACCGCTTCGGCCGATCCCCAGTTCCCCAGGGCCACGGCCACGTTGCGCATGAACCCGTCGCGCTTCGCACGACGCAGCGCCGACCCACGGGAGAACTCGTCCCACGCGGCCTCGTCCATCGCCATCAGATCGATCAGCGTCCGGTCCGTCGTATGCGCCCGCGCCTTGAAGTCGGGCTCGCTCGAGGCCTCGGCGAACTTGGGGCCGTTGAACGGACACACCTCCTGGC
Organism: Gemmatimonas phototrophica; assembly: GCA_945876015.1. Classification (GTDB taxonomy): domain Bacteria; phylum Gemmatimonadota; class Gemmatimonadetes; order Longimicrobiales; family Gaopeijiaceae; genus UBA2988. Next base: position 10,879 of record CAMCNM010000026.1, on the reverse strand, counting down.
AGATGTCGCACCCGTAGATCCGATTGCCGATCGCCGTGCGCAGCTCGCGCGGGATGGGGCCTCGGTGCTCGATCGTCAGGTAGGAGATGCACCGCGTCGCGTCCATCACGGGCGCGCCGCTCGCCTCGCGACCGAGCAGCGCTCCCGTCGGACAAGCGTCGAGACATCGGCTGCACGTGCCGCAATGATCCGTCTCGAAAGCCTCGTCCGGATCGAGATCGATGTCCAGCAGCAGGGCGCCCAGAAAGAACCAGGACCCGCGGCGGGGATGGATCAGCATCGTGTTCTTCCCGAACCACCCGAGCCCGGCGCGCCGCGCCAGCTCCCGCTCGAGGATCGGCCCGGTGTCCACGTAGGCACGGGCCGTCACCTCGCCGCCCACCCGAGCGCGCACGGCCGCCGCCATCTTCTCGAGCTTCGCCTTCACCACGCGATGGTAGTCCCGGCCCCGCGCGTACCGCGCGATCACGCCGCTCCCGGCGTCGGCGGTCTCCTCTGGCCGCGCGTCGCTCAGATACTCGAGGGCGACGACGATGACCGAGCGGACGTCGGCCATCGTCTGCCGCAAATCGCCGCGGCGAGCGACCGCGTCCGGACGGGCGAGATAGCCCATCTCGCCGTGCCGTCCCTCGTCGAGCCAGCGACGGTAGAACGAGAGGTGCTCGCTGGGATCCGGTCGCGCGATGCCGACGAGCGAGAAGCCGAGGCCCCGCGCCTCGGCGCGGATCTCCTCACCGAGCATGCTCGTCCGCCGCGTCGGCATACACGTCCCAGCTGTAGCTCCTCCCCTTCCAGTTGACCCGATCCCGGCCGAGCCAGCTCCTGAGCAGGACCCAGTGGCCCACCAGTGCGCCGAGCGGGTAGAGCGGCCCGATCCAAGCCGGCGCACCGAACTTGATGCCGACCCCGGTCCAGAAGAGCACGACGACGCCGGTCACCGTCGCAGACCATGCCAGCCAGGTCGGGCCCAGCCACCCGGCGAGCGCGAGCCCAAGCGCGAGAGGAGGCAGGAGCCAGAGCACGAATCCCGCGAGCAGCATGAGTGGAGGCGCCGCCCATCGGAACGCGGGCGGCATCGTCTGGAGTCCCGCCTGCACCATGTTCTTCGACCAGCCCGCGATGATCTCGCCGAGACCGCGATACATGCGCGTGCCGAAGTCCTCGTAGGCGCTGCGCACGATCAGCCGGCGGCCGGTGCGCACGGTCCGCTGCGCGAGCCGGAGATCCTCCGCCGCCTCGTACCGCACCGCCTTGTGGCCGCCCAGCGCATCGTAGCTCGCGCGCCGGAAGAGCATGTACTGTCCGTTCGCGATCGCGCTCCGCCAGCGCGGCTGCGCGAGGGGCTCGCCCCCCATGCGTGGATACCGGACCGCAAGGAGCGTGAAAACCTGCGGCTGCACGAGCCGCTCCCAGAACGAGACCATGATCTGCCGCCCGATCACGGTGAGGCAGTCGGCGCGGGTGGCGTGGAGCTCGGCCACCGCGCGCCCGAGCAAGACAGGGCCGTGCACGGTATCTGCATCCGTGAACAGTAGGACTTCACCGCGCGCCTCACGCGCGCCCTGCCAGCACGCCCACTGCTTGCCGAACCAGCCGTCGGGGACCGGCGCGCCGTCCAGCACGGTCACGCGGACCACGTTGCCGCGGCCGACCGCGCGCGCGACCGCACCGGTGTCGTCATCACTCCGATCATCGACCACGATGATCTCGACTTCCGGATAGTCGCTCGCGACTAGAGAGCGGACGCACATCCCGATGTTGTGCGCTTCATTGCGCGCGGGCACGATCACGCTGACGAGTGGACGGACCGGGGCTGGACCCTCGGGCAGCGGGGGAGGGTCACGCACCATGGTCGCGATGTAGGCGAACAGCAGGGTCCAGGGGAGGGACCAGAAGAGCACGGGCCAGAGCATCGACGTTCCGGTCAGAGGCCCTTCTTGGGCGCCCACCGATCGGCGTCCCGCAACCGGTACTTCTCGAGCACCTTCTCGAGCGCGGAGCCCATGTCGATCTTCTGCTCGTTCGCGATCACCAGCAGCACGAAGAGCACGTCAGCCAGCTCCTCGCCGAGATCCTGCTCCGCCTCGCTCGGCTTCTTGGTCTTCGGACCGAATCGGTGGTTGAGCAGACGCGCCAACTCCCCGACCTCTTCAGTGAGGCGGGCCAGGTTTGCGAGCGGCGGCCAATAGCCTTCCTCGAACTGCCCGATCCACGCGTCAACGCGCGCCTGCGCTTCGCTCAGCTCCATCGTCTCCTCGGGGCACGAGGCTTCACGCGCGGAACGTACCCGAGCCCCACGGTGGCGGGCCAGCGGGGGTGGGCTAGCTTCCCTGCGTGAACGAACACGAAGAAGACCCGACCATGGGACCGGACGCCACCCTCGGCGGCTATTTCACCGTGCACAACCGCCCTCCCGCTTTCGAGGGGAGCGACCGCAGTCCCTACACGGTCTCGGTCGAGGCGGAGAAGGTGCCGAACCTGCGCTCGCCCTGGGTAGCCTACCTGGTCTTCCCGCGCTGGGCGGAAACCGGGCTCGGCATCGTCGGCCACGTCGAAACGCCCGTGATGTGGGAGGGTAGGTCGCGCGAGGAGGTGGAAGCTCTCGCCGGGCAAATCACCTTGCTGGCGGTCAAGAATCTGCTCGACGAAGCGATCCGCCGCCGTGCGGAAGAGGACGAATAGGACAGGGATGAGCGGGACCGTCGTCGAGCAGCCGTTCCTTCGCATCACCGAGATCTTCCACTCGGTGCAGGGCGAGTCCACCTGGGCGGGCCTCCCGTGCACTTTCGTGCGCCTGACCGGGTGCCCGCTCCGCTGCGTGTGGTGCGACACCGCGTACGCGTTCCACGGCGGCGAGCGCATGGCGCTCGACGAGATCCTCGATCGGGTTCGCGGGATTGGCACCAACCTGGTCGAGGTCACCGGCGGCGAGCCGCTTTCGCACCCCAATGCGTTCGTTTTGGTCGCGCGGCTCCTCGACGCCGGTCACACCGTGCTGGTCGAGACCTCGGGCGCGTTCGACGTCGCGCCGCTCGACGCGCGGGCCCACAAGATCATGGACCTCAAGTGCCCAGGCTCGGGCGAGTCACAGCGCAACCTGTTGTCCAACCTCGACCACCTCGGGCCGTCCGACGAGGTGAAGTTCGTGATCAAGGATCGCGCGGACTGGGACTGGACCGCGCGTACCATCCGTGAGCACGGACTCGACGCGAAGGTGCGCAATGGGCGGCTGGCCGCCCTGCTCGTTTCGCCCGTGTGGGGCGAGGTGGATCTCGAGCAGCTAGCGGGCTGGGTGTTGGAGTCGGGCCTTCCCGTCCGCTTCCAGATGCAGCTGCACAAGCTCATCTGGGGGCCCGACAAGAAGGGAGTGTGAGCTGCGGAACCCGCGCCTTCGGCGCGTCCTCGCTCCAACATGCCCGTGAGCGTGAAGTGGGCCGAACAGAAGGGGGCCGGTGGTGAACGCCGACCCACGCTTCGGCGCGCTACGCGAAGCGCTCTCCGCCTATGCGTCGGACCCGGACGATCCGGAGCCCGCGTCCGCGGAGATGCTGCAGGCCGGCGTCGCGCTCGTGGTGCGGGGGCGGGCCGCGCTCGAGGTGCTGCTCATCAAGCGGGCTCGGCGTGAGGGCGATCCGTGGTCGGAGCACATGGCCCTTCCGGGGGGCCGCCGCGACCCGACCGACGCGTCACTCCTCGACACGGCCGTGCGCGAGACCCGCGAGGAGACCGGCGTCGATCTGGGGGAGACGGGGGTCCACCTCGGCAGGCTCGAGGAGGTGCGCCCACTGAGCCAGCGGCTGCCCCGCATCAGCGTGACCCCGCACGTGTTCGGCGTGCCGGCCGAGACCCCTGCGTCGGTGGCGAGCCCGGAGGTCGAGGCGGTCCACTGGGTGGCGCTCGACCTGCTGCGCGCGCCGGAAACGAAGGGCATGGTCGAGATCCCGCTCCCGGGCGGCGCCGGGGCGGAATTCCCCTGCCTCCGGGTGGTCGATGACATCGTGTGGGGACTGACCTACCGGATCATCGAGGACTTCCTGCGCCGCGCCCCCGAGGTATTCCCGCTGCCGCGGGGCGACTGACCGATCAGTTGGTCGGCGCGGCCTCGGGCGTCTCCACCCACTCCGCGACGAACACGTTCGTGTTGCCCTCGTGGCTCTCGTTGCGGTTCGAGCCGAACGCGAGCCAGCGCCCGTCGGGGCTGAACATGGGGAACCCGTCGAAACCGGCCGCGAACGTCAGGCGCTCCAGACCGGCGCCGTCGATCCCGATCATGTAGATGTCGAAGTCACGGCCCTCGGGATCGTCCATGTTCGACGAGAAGATGATCTTCTGTCCGGATGGATGGAAAAACGGCGCGAAGCTCGCCTTGCCGAAATTCGTGATCTGGCGCGCGTCCGAGCCGGCGGCGTTGGCGACCCACAGCTCGAGCACGGTCGGGCGGATCAGTCCGTCGGCGAGCAGCGCGCGATAGTCCGCCTGGTCGGCCGGCGTCTCGGGGTACTGCGCCCGCCAGACGATCTTCGATCCGTCGGGTGAGAAGAACGCCCCACCGTCGTAGCCCAGCCGATTGGTGATGCGCCGGACGTCGGACCCGTCGAGATTCATCGTGTAGAGCTCGAGGTCGTCGTCACGCGAGCTCGTGAAGACGATACGGTCGCCCTTGGGAGAGACCGTGGCTTCCGCGTCGTAGCCCGGGCTGTCGGTGAGCTGCGTCAGGATGTTGCCGCTCAGGTCGGCGACGAAGATTTCGTAGGTCGGATAGACCGGCCACACGTAGCCCCGCGAGAAGTCGGGCTTGGCCGGACAAGTAGGATCGTCCCCGTGCGTAGACGCGTAGAGGACCCGGTCGCCCGCGGGATAGAAGTACGCGCAGGTAGTGCGGCCCGTACCGTGGCTGATCCGGGTGGTATCGCCGGTGGCCAGATCGAGCGTGTAGATTTGATCGCACCCGCCACCGGCCGCCGTGCGCTGGAACGAGAGGTTCCTTCCGTCGAAAGAGAAATACGCCTCGGCATTCTCCCCTTCGGTGGTCAGCTGCTTGATGTTCCTGAGGTGTACTTCCCTGGGATCGCCGGCCAGCGGAGTGCCCGCGGTGACTTCGAACGCGGCCTCAAGAGCGCCCTCGGCCGCCGGCTCGGGAGCCGGCTGGTCGGGCCCACAGGCGAACGAAACGAGGGCCGCAGCGGTCGCGGCCTGATGCCAACGGAAGGTTCTCATGGCGGATGAGCGCATGTTGCGATCGATGATCGGCCGAACGATGGGCATCGCGCTGGCAGCGCTGGCGGCGCCGGCCGGGGCCGCCACGCAGTCATGTCCGCCGGCCCTTACCCCGAACCAGGCGACGGGTCCCCTCGCGGACGTCCGGTATCTCGCCGACGACGCGCTCGATGGCCGCGGTGTGACGACCGACGGCGGGCTGTGCGCGACCGCCTACCTCACTACTCGTTCCAGCTTCTCTCCGGCCATCGTCTTGACCGGATATCGAACTCGAGGCCCTCTTCCGGGCGCGCGCACGGCCCCCGGGACCTGGGGGCTCCGCCGTCAGTTGACCGGTGCTTCCCCCGGCCGCCTTCCGCACCACGCGCAGCAGCTCCTCCACGGTGAACGGCTTGGGTAGGAAGTTGACGCCCGGCTCAACCAGCCCCTGCCGCTCGACCACGTCCCCCATGTAGCCCGACATGAAGACCACATGGACACCGGGGCGTCGTTTCGTGATGCCCCCGACGAGTTCCTTGGCCGTCATGCCAGGCATGATCACGTCCGTGAGAACCACGTCGGGCTGGATGTCCTGCGATTCGAGGAGTCCCTTTCGCTACTGCGCCTACGACTCGTTACCCCCACTGCCAGAGGGAGACTCCCGTGCCCGGATTGTCTTTGCGCCGCCTGATCAGGTCGAAACTGAAGGCTCTGATGCTGCTCGCGCTCGCGTCCGTCTCGTCAGGCTGCAGCACCCCCGCGGCCACTGGCCCGAACGACCCAGCGGGAACGCCCGGCTCTACCGGGACGGCTTCGGATGCGGCGCTCACTCCGTACTTCATTACGCCCGCTCTCTGCGCTGACAATTCAGGACCCGACTGTACCAAGCTGCGGCTCGGCAACAGCGATCTTTCCACCACCGCGCCAGCGGTGGGCAAGTTGTTCTCTTGTGTGGCCGGGAACGCGAGCGCACCCGGCAGCATCGCCTCGAAAATCACCTGGATCGATTTCGCGGGCGATAGGTGGAATCTTCTGCGCAAGCCGTTCCTGCCGGCGAAAGCCGGCGCCACGCCAGGCACCATCGCCGTGACCGACCCGAGCGGAACGCGCACCATCCAGACGAACAACCTGCCGGTGGACGCCAAATTGGGCGACTAGCCGATGACCCAGTATGCCGCGCTTACAGCGATAGATCCGAACCCGGGCACGCCGGCGGCGCGCGTCGTGAACTACCCGTTCGCGTCACCGGGCACGGTCGCGGCGGCGCCCACCTGCGTGGGCATGGGCGCGATCGGCGTCACCCTCAATGGCGTGGTGCTGTACAACGCGGTGGACGCGCGCGGCAATGACGCGGTGGCCAACGAGATCGTGGATGTGTACGGCGGCCATCCCGCGCAGACCGATTATCACTACCACAGCGTACCGGAGCGGTTGGACGCTGCGCCGGGCGCCGATAGGCACTCGGGCATCATCGGCTACATCCGCGATGGATTGCCCATCTATGGATACCATAGCGTGGGCGGCGCCGAGTTGACCAACTCGGACCTCGACGTGTGCCACGGACACTCACACGGGACGCTCGGCTACCACTACCACGCGACGATGGAGTATCCCTACACGATCGGGTGCTATCGCGGAACGCCCAGGTAGCCGTTGTCGGTCAGCCTTGCTGGTTCACGCGACGTGGGGACGAACCACGGGGCCCGGTCCGATGCGAGTTCGCCGGATCGGGCCCCTCCTCGCTACAGGTGATGGCGACCCCGCGCGTCGCCAGCTCGGCGATGTACGCGTCCACCGGGATCACCTCGTCGGGAGTGCGGACGCCGTGCTCGCGCACGCAGCCGTCCACCTGCATGAGTGTGGTCACTGCGAGCGAATAGCCGGTGGTGCGCATCATCGCCGCGATGCCGTGCTCCTCGTCGTTCCGGTCGAGCAGCTCGTAGCGGATCGTCTTCCGCGCTCCGCCCTTCTTCCCGCTCACCTCCACGCGCAGAACCACCAGATCGGGCGAGTGGTCGCCACGGAGCTTGGGCGACACCACCTCGATGAAGAGATCGCGCGGCGACACCTCGCAATCGCCTACGCGGATCTTCTCCTGCGTGAGGAGCCCCAGATCGCGGATGGTGCGCGTGGCCCGGATAGCGGAGCGTCTTGTACTCGAAGCGAGGAATCCGCCCGCGGTAGCGGTATGGCATGGTTGACGCGCCGCCCGCTGTGTGGAACGCCTCGAGCTTCCCCACGGGCTCGGGGAAGAGCAGCTCCTCCACCTCGGACAGCGCCTCGCGGTTGGCGATCTCGCCGTTCTCGAGCACGACCGAGGGCGTCGTGTAGTAGTCGAGCACGCCCTGCATCGAGTAGACGATCTGATAGTTGAGCGGCGGTTTCGGCTTCTGCGGCAGACCGCCGAAGAACATGCGGACAGAGTGTACCCGGTCGAGTGCGTCGATCCCGCCCTGGGCGAGGATGTTCACCATGCCCGGCGCGACCCCGCAGTCGGGGAGCACGGAGACGCCCGTGCCCACCGCGCGCGCGTCGAGTCCGCGCTGCCGCTCAACGATCTCGGTGTTCCCCCCGAGGTCGCAGTAGTGCGCGCCGGCCTCGACCGCGAGCGCCGCCATCTGGAGATTGAACGTGTAAGGGAGCGCGCAGAGGACCGCGTCGGCATCCTGCATCGCCTCGCGTACCTGGGCCGGATCCCGCGCGTCGAGCGCGCGGAACTCGAGTCGGGCTCCCATTTGCGGCGCGAGAAACGGAGCAGGGTGGCCGAGGTCGCGGTCCGCCACGACCACGCGCTCCACCTGCGCACGCTGCACCAGGTCGAATGCGGCCGCCGGGCCTTGGGAGCCGCCACCCAGCACCAGCACTTTCATCCGACCGCCTTCGCTCACCTCACGGAACGGACCGTCAGCCGAACAGGTCGGACTGGCCTTCCTCGTCCGGGGCCCCGGCCCCGACCGGCTCGTCCCCAGCACCCTCCGGGCCACCCGATCCGGCAGCGGCCCGCGTCACCTCGACCACCCGGTCGCCTTCGGCAAGTTGGACCAGCCGTCGTCCGCCGGTGCGGCGACCCTGGACCGGAATGCGCGCCGCCGCCACGCGGGTGACCAGCCCGGACGCGCTCACCAGCATCACTTCGTCCACGTCCACAACCTCCATCGCGCCGACCACAACCTGGGCGGTCTTCCCCGCCGGAACCGCGAGCGTGCCCAGCCCGCCGCGCTTCTGGAGCGGAAACTCGCTCACCGGAGTGCGCCTTCCGGCGCCGTCTTCGGTCACGGTCAGGACGTGTGCCTCCCGGCGGATCACCACCATCCCGACCACTTCGTCCTCGCCGGCAAGCTCCACCCCACGCACTCCCTGTGCCGCTCGACCCACCAGAGGCACCTCCGCCTCGGGGAAGCGGATCGCGCGGCCATCCCGCGTCAGGATCATCAGCTCGGCGTCGCCGCCGGACATGACGACCTCGAGAACCTCGTCCCCCTCCTTCACACCGGCCGCGATGATCCCGCCCGCGCGCGGATTCGAGAACTCGGCGAGAGGCGTCCGTTTCACCTGCCCGTTCCTGCTCAGGAAGATGATGACGCGGTCGAGCTGTAGGTCGTCCACAGGGAGCATCGCGACAATCCGGTCGGCCCGGTCCGCCCCCGAAAGGAGCGAGTAGACCGACTGCCCGCGCGTGGCGCGTCCGCTCTCCGGCAGGTCGCGCACGGGGAGGAAGTGGCAGTGACCGCCGCGCGTGAACACCAGGATCCACCCGCGCGTGCGTGCCGCGAACAGCCGCTCGATGTAGTCGTCCTGGTGCTTCTCCATGCCGGCGAGCGCCTTGCCGCTCGAGAGCCGGCGCCGGTAGAGGTTCATCGACATGCGCTTGATGAACCCCTCGTGGCTGACGGTGACGACGACGTCCTCGTCCGCCATCTCCACCGCGACATTTTCCTCCTCGTCGTCGTTCGCCTCCTTGAGGATCACCGTGCGCCGGGCGTCGCCGTACTTCACGACGATCTCGTTCAGCTCCTCGAGCATGACTTCGAGCTGGCGCTCCTCGCTCTTCAGAAGCGCGCGCAGCTCCTTGATCAGATCGGCCAGCTCGGCGAGGCGGGCCTTGAGCTCACCCTGCTCGAGCTTGGTGAGCTTGGCCAGGCGCATGTTCAGGATCGCGTCGGCCTGCACCTCGGAGAGCCCGAACCGGTTCTGCAGCTGCTCGGACGCCGCCGCGCGATCGGTCGCGGCGCGGATCAGCTTGATCACCTCGTCGATGTGCTTGAGGGCCGCGAGCAGACCCTCGACGATGTGCTTCTCCGCCTCCGCCCGCTCGAGCTGATGGCGCGAGCGGCGCACGATGACCTCGACGCGATGGTCCCGGAAGCGCTCGAGCAGCGTCTTGAGATCGAACTCGCGTGGCTGGCCGTCGTCGAGCGCGAGCAGAATCGCGCCGAACGTCGTCTGGAGGCTGGTGCCGCGGTAGAGCGAGGCGAGGGCCTGCTTTACGCTCGCCCCCCGCTTGAGCTCGATCACGAGCCGGATCCCGTCCCGGTCCGACTCGTCGCGGATGTCGCTCACCCCGTCGAGCTTTCCCTTCCGAGCCATGTCCGCGATCTGCTCGATGATCTTGGTCTTGTTGGTCGCGTACGGCACCTCGCTCACGACCAGCTGCTCCTTCCCCGCGCGCAGCGACTCCTTCACGATCCGGGCGCGCATCACGATGCGGCCGCGCCCGGTTTGGTACATATCCGTGATGCCCTCCCTCCCGACGATGAAGCCGCCGGTCGGGAAATCGGGTCCGGGGATGTGGCGTCGCAGATCGGTGAGGGTGCAGTCGGGGTCGATCACGAGCTGCTTCACGCCCGCCGCGATCTCGCGGAGATTGTGCGGAGGCACGTTCGTGCTCATCCCGACTGCGATTCCGCTCGACCCGTTCACGAGCAGGTTCGGGAAACGCGCGGGAAGCACGACCGGCTCCTCGAGCCGGCTGTCGAAGTTCGGGATCCAGTCGACGGTCGCCTGATCCAGATCGGCCAGCATCTCCATCGCGATCCGTGAGAGCTTGGCCTCGGTGTACCGGTACGCGGCCGCTGAATCCCCGTCCACCGAGCCGAAATTCCCCTGCCCGTCCACCAGCGGATAGCGCAGCGAGAAGTCCTGGACCATGCGGACCAGAGCGTCGTACACGGCGACGTCGCCGTGCGGGTGGTACTTGCCCAGCACCTCGCCCACCACGGTCGCGCTCTTCTTGTGCGGGCGATCGGGATTCAGCCCCAGCCCGTTCATCGCGTGCAGGATGCGCCGATGTACGGGCTTGAGCCCGTCCCGCACGTCGGGGAGTGCCCGCTGGACGATGACGCTCATCGAGTAGTCGATGAAGGACTCCCTCATCTCGTCTTCGATGAGGCGGGTGACGATACGCTCCCGCTTCTCAGCCATCGCTGTGCCTGCTGGTAGAGTTGCCGCTGGCCTCCGGCGACCGGCGGACGCCGGCGGAGGAAGTTCGGCCTATCCTCTATGAAAGGCCGGGCGCATGCAAGCGAGAGAAGGAGCTAGCTGTGATTGCTAAGGACGTTGTTCACTGAGCTCCGACGAGCGCAGGCTGGAGATGACTAGTCAACCATCCCAGCTCGCCGGAGGTCTCAGTGAACATCCACAAGAATGCGCGGCTCGTGGTCGCAGGTCGAGTCCTGGTGGTTCA
>CAMCNM010000025.1 GCA_945876015.1 Gemmatimonas phototrophica | reverse complement strand
GCCGCACTCCAGTCTCGCCGATCAGACCCCAGACCAGGCATACTTCTTCCCGCTGCCGCTTGCCGCGGCCGCATGACCGCCCGCCTTCCACTTATCCCGACCTGTTTCGCTGTACAGAAAAGCGGAGCCACTTCTGTACACGAAGCGCTCGACCAAAGGCGGAATCCCTTCTTTCGAGAGGCGGCGCGGGCGTGCTTCGTGGCCGAATCGGGCGGCCGCGTTCTCGGGCGTATCGCGGCGATCGAGAATCACGCAGCCATGCGCTATCACGGTGATCACACCGGCTTCTGGGGGTTCTTCGAGTGCATCGACGATCAGAGGGTCGCCGATGCGCTCTTCGACGCGGCGGCGGGTTGGCTGTCGGCGCGGGGCCTGACGTCGATGCTGGGTCCCATGAACCCCAGCACCAACCACGATTGCGGCCTGCTGGTCGAGGGATTCGAACACCGTGCGACGTTCATGACGACGTGGAATCCGCCTTACGACTAGTCTCTGTGTCTGGGCGCGGGGCTCGCGAAGGCGAAGGACCTGCTGGGGTTGTGGTTTCCCGTGGGCGAGCCGGGCTTTCGGCTGCCGAGCTCCGTCGACCGCCTCGCGGAACGCGCGCTCGGCAGGCGCCGCATCGAGTTCCACGAACTCGATCCATGGCACCTCAAGCGCGATCTGGCGCTGTGCTGGGAGCTCTACAATGCGGCATGGGCCGACAATTTGGGCTTCGTTCCCGTGTCGTACGAGGAGTGGTTGTACATGACCAAGGACGGGTGGCTGGTCGTGCGCAGCGATTGCTCGTTCATCGCCACGGTCGACGGCGTCCCAGCGGCATTCGCCTTGGCGTTTCCCGACTACAACGAGGCGTTGTACGCCAATCGTGGCGGGAACGCGATCCCGGTCGGCATCGCCCGCATGCTCTGGCACAAATCACGCGCCAGGCACTTCCGCACGATGGCGCTGGGCGTCGCACCCGCTTTTCGGTCGAGGGGTGTCCTCGCGCTTTTCATGCGTGAGTGTGTCCGACGAGCGAAGGTGGTGGGTTGTGTCGGTTTGGAAGGGTCCTGGCTGCTGGAAGACAACATCCACATCGTCCAACCCATGCGTGCCATGGGGGCGCGGGACCGGATGCGTTGGCGTCTCTACGAACGGCCGATTGTGGCGGTCTGACCAGTGGATCGCTCCTCTTCGACCATGAAGCTCGCCTTCCTGGCTGCGCTCGCGTGGGTGACGCTGGCGCCGCCGCTGGAGGCCCAGGCCACCGCCTACCTCCCGACGCTCGATCCGGCTTACGCGGATGTCGACGCGCTCGTCGCCTCGGGCTGGGTACGGGATGCGATCCTCGCCGTGCGACCTTACTCCAGGCTGACGATGGCCCGCTTCGCGGCCGGGGCGCGCCGCGGGCTCGGGGCCGACTCGGTAGGGTCCCCGCGACCCCGCCTGGTCGAGGCGCTCGAGCGGCTGGAGGCGCGGCTCGAGCCCGAGCTGGCGGCGCTCGCCGACGGGGTGGTGGACCCGCGCCCGGGCCGTGTCGGGACGTCGATCCGCCTGGGGGTGGAGCGTGTCAACGGGTTCGACTTCGACCCCACGCTCAGCCGGTTCAACGGGCTCGCGCAGCTGCGGTTCGAGGTTCGTCCCTGGTGAGCGCACCGCCGCCGCGCGGCGACTCCTCCCCCGAGCGACCCTACCGCATCGCGGTGATCGGCGCCGGCGTCGCGGCCCCCGCGCTCGAGAGCCAGGCGTACGACCTCGGGCGCGCGTTGGGCGAGGCGGGCGCTGTGGTGATCACGGGCGGTCTCGGCGGCGTGATGGCGGCGGCGGCGCGCGGGTGCCGCGAGGGCGGGGGCACCAGCGTGGGCCTGCTCCCCGGGGGCGAGGCAACCGAGGGGAACGACTGGACCGACCTGCCTCTTGCAACGGGAATGGGCGAGGGACGTAACATACTCGTGGTGCGGGCCGCCGAGGCGGTGGTCGCCGTCGGGGGCGAGTGGGGCACCCTCTCGGAGATCGCGCTGGCCCGGAAGATCGGCCGTCCGGTGACGCTCCTGGGGGAGCCGCCGGTGGAAGGAATGGCCCTCCCGGTGGCCGACAGCGCCACCGCGGCGGCGACCTGGGCGCTCCAGGCGGCCAAGCGGGGGAGGGAGGGACGCCAGGGGTAGGATTTTCGGGCAGAAAAGGAACATCTCCGCTTGCGGGGATTACCATACACCGGTGATTTTTGCGTCATCCGGAGGCGCTCGCAGCCCGCCGGACGGAAAGCGCGGAAGAGTCGCTCTTCGGAGGACATCCAATGCCGAAAAATGCTCGTTTTCTGGTGGGCCTCGTGGCGGTCGCCGGGGTGGTCACCTATCTGATCGTGACCGGTCTCACGGACACCATGCAGTACTACCTCACGCCCTCCGAGTTGGTGGCGAAGGTGGACGCGGATCCCACCGTGCACGACATGGGGGTCAAGGTCGGCGCCCGGATCGTCCCCGGCAGCTACGTGAAGACCGCGGCGGGGGTCCACACGTTCACCGTGGAAGACCCGGAGAAGCTGACCGTGACGATGCCGGTCGAGTACGAGGGCGATCTCCCGGACACGTTCAACGACCAGGCGGACATGATCGTGGACGCGGTCCTCGACGGTCACTACCGGAACGACGGTGTCTTCGTGGCTACCACCGTCCTTACGAAGTGTGGTAGCCGGTACGAAGCGTCTCCGGAGGCGATCAAGCAAGGGTGAACGTCCTAGGCGAGCTCGCCCTCTGGATCGCCCTGCCCGTCGCACTCCTCGGAGCGATCCTCGGGTTCGTCGCGGGGCATCGGCAGCGCGGTGATCTCCAGCTCGGTGCCGAGCGCAGTGTCTACGCGGTCTTCGGACTGACCATCCTCGCGTCCGCGGGGATCATCTCGAACTTCCTGTACGACCGCTTCGAGTACACGTACACGTACAGCTACTCGAATCGCGAGCTAGCGACTTGGTACAAGATCGCGGGGCTGTGGTCCGGCCAGCGCGGGTCGCTCCTCTTCTGGCTGCTCTTCCTGATGCTCTTCGCGAGCATCGCGGTGTGGACCAACCGGCGGAAGAACCGGGAGTTCATGCCCTACGTGGTGGGCACGCTCTCGACGATCGCCTCGTTCTTCCTGGTCGTGCTGCTGTTCGCCGACGTGAACCCGTACCTGAAGCTCGGCTTCACTCCGCCCAACGGGGCGGGGCTGAATCCTCAGCTTCAGAGCTACTGGATGACGATCCACCCCCCGATGCTGTACATGGGATTCACGTCGTTCACGGTTCCGTTCGCGTTCGCGATCGCGGCGCTCCTCAGCGGACGTCTGGACTCGCGCTGGATCAACATCACGCGCAGGTGGATCCTCCTGTCGTGGTTCTTCCTCGCGATCGGGATCGTCCTCGGCATGCGCTGGGCGTACGAGGAGCTCGGGTGGGGTGGGTACTGGTTCTGGGATCCGGTGGAGAACGCGTCGATGCTGCCGTGGCTCGCGGCGACCGCGTTTCTGCACTCGATCCAGATCCAGGAGAGCAGGGGGATGCTCAAGGTGTGGAACATGGCCCTCGTGCTCTTCACCTTCACGCTCACGATCTTCGCGACCTTCCTGACGCGCTCCGGGCTGATCGAGTCGGTGCACTCGTTCGCCCAGGAGCTCAAGATCGCCTACATCTTCCTCGCCTTCATGTCGTTCATCGTGGGCTCGGGCATCGTGCTCATCATGTGGCGCCTGCCCAAGCTCAAGAGCGAGAACCAGATCGAGTCGTTCCTGTCGCGCGAGTCGGCGTTCATGTTCAACAACCTGATCCTGCTCGGCATCCTGTTCGCGGTGCTCTGGGGCACGCTCTTTCCGTTGATCTCGGAAGGGGTGACGGGCACGAAGATCACGGTGGGTCCGCCGTTCTTCAACCGCGTCAACATCCCGATCGGGCTCATCCTTCTCGCGCTCACCGGGATCGGCCCCGTGATCGCGTGGCGGCGCGCTTCCAAGCAGAACATCAAGAAGAACTTCACGCTCCCGGTGGGGATCGGCCTCGGAGTGATGGCCGCGCTGTTCGCTGTGGGTGTCCGGCCCTTCGAGGAGGCCGAGGGGGTGAGGGTGTTCTCCCAATCGCACGCATACGCGCTCGCGACGTTCGGCATCGCGTCGTTCGTGATGTCCGTGATCGTGATCGAGTTCTTCAAGGGCACGCGCGCCCGGGCCCGCATCGAGAATGAACCCTGGCCGATCGCCTTCCTGCACCTGATCGAGCGCAACCGGCGTCGCTGGGGCGGCTACGTGGTGCACGCGGGGATCGTGGTCATGTTCGCCGGCTGGGCCGGCTCGTCGTTCAACGTGAACATCCGGCAGACGCTCCAGGTGGGTGAGTCGGCCGTGATTCCGTCCCCGCTCGGGCACGACTACAAGCTCACGTACGAGGGGATGAGCACGACGGCCGCGACCGCCGCGAATGCCAACAGCAACCTTGCGTTCCAGCTGGTGGCACTTCTGCGGGTGGAGAAGGACGGCAAGGTCCAGGACAACCTCACCACCGAGAAGCGCGGCTACATCGCGCAGGACCAGCCGACCACGGAGGTGGGGATCGACTCGTCGTTCCTCGAGGATCTCTACGTGATCCTATCCGACGTTCCGAACATGCGCGGCGCGGTCCAGAACGAGCCGGGCGCGCAGACCGCCACCTTCACGTTCCTGGTCAATCCGCTGGTGGGATGGGTCTGGTACGGCGGTCTGTTCATCGCGATCGGCGGACTCATCGGTCTGTGGCCCACCCTGACGGGCGCCGGCGAGCCCGCCCGCACCCCCACGGTTGCCGCGGCCCGTCCGCGCAGGCCCGTTCCCGCCGGCGCGGCGGGCGACTGATCCTCTCCGAGCTCAGCCTGCCATGAGTCTGGTCGTCGGCGCCGTCCTTCTGGTCGCGGCGGTGATCCTGTTCATCCTCCAGCCCATGCTCTCCGGGCGCCGCGTCTCGCTCCTCCGCGACATGGACGAGCCGACCGAGGCGGAATCGCGCCGTCGGGTGACCCTGCTCGCGCTGCGCGATGTCGAGTACGACTACGCCACGGGCAAGCTCGACGAGACCGACTATCACGCGATGCGGCGTGAGCTCGCGGCCGAGGCGCTCCAGGCGCTCGAGCGCGTCGAATCCGAGGTCGCCGCCGGTCCGGGCGGCGCGGCACCCGCGCTCGAGGAAGAGATCGTGCGCCTCAAGACCGGTCTCCGCGCGGGAACGACGTGCGCCGTGTGCGGCACCGACAACGACGCTGGGAGCCGCTTCTGCGCCTACTGCGGCTCCCCCCTCGTGCCAGCCGCGCAGGCCAATCCAGCGAGGCCGGGGACCGCGTGACCCCGGGCCCACCGACGAAGCCGGGGGAGGGCGAGGCCGGCTCCCGGGCGATGCCCGGGGATACGCCGCCCCTGCTCGACGCGCGGGGCCTGGTGCGGGAATTCGCGGGGTTGCCCGCGGTGGACGGCATCGACGTGGTCCTCCCCCCGGGCGGCTTCCTCGTCGTGTTCGGCCCCAACGGAGCGGGGAAGACGTCGCTGCTCCGGATGCTCAGCGGCGGGCTTCGTCCGACGCGCGGCGAGGTGCGGCTCGGCGGCGAGGTCATCACGGGCGGCAGCCCGCGCGGGCGCGCGCGCATCGGCGTCCTCTCCCACCAGACGTTCCTCTACGGCCATCTCACCGCGCGCGAGAACCTGCGCTTCTACGGGCAGCTCTATGGACTGAAGGATCTCGAGCGTCGGATCGAGGAGCGGCTGGTCGAAGTGGGGCTGCTCGACCGCGCGAACGACGCGGCCGGCACGTTCTCGCGCGGCATGCGGCAGCGCCTCGGCCTCGCGCGCACGCTCCTGCACGACCCCGATCTCGTGCTGCTCGACGAGCCGTACACCGGCCTCGATCCCCACGCCGCGGGGGTTCTGCGCGCGGTGCTCGAGACGCTGCGCGACGGACGCCGCACGGTGATCCTCGTGACCCACAACCTCACGCAGGGGCTGGAGCTGGCCGACACGGTCGCGATCCAGGTGCGCGGCCGCTTCGCGTGGGAGGGGAGGTCCGCCGAGGTCGAGGCGAGCGAGTTCGAGGTCTTCTATCAGGAGACCGTGGACCGGATCGAGAGCCGCCGGTGAGCCTCTATCTCACGCAGCTCTGGGCCGTCGCCTGGAAGGATCTCGTGGTCGAGTTCAGGAGCCGCGAGCGGGTGGGCGCGATGGCGGCGTTCACGGCTCTCGTGGGGATCCTGTTCAACTTCGCGATCGATCCGACAGTGGTGCGTCCGGAGCAGATCGCCTCGGGGCTGATCTGGCTCACGCTGATCTTCGCGGGAATGCTCGGACTCGGCCGGACGTTCGAGATCGAGGCGCAGGACGGCGCGCTCCAGGGCGTGCTCATGACCCCGATCCCGCGGGACGCGCTGTTCCTGGGAAAGGTGCTCTCCAACTATCTGATCATGATGGCCGTCGTTCTGCTCGCGATGGGCGTGTTCGGGGTGCTGTTCGCGCTCGACTGGGGGAATCCCGCCGTGGTGCTCGCCACGCTGTCCCTCGGCGCGCTCGGGTTCACCGCCGTCGGGACCCTGTTCAGCGCCGTCTCGTCGGGAACCGCGATGGGCGGGACGTTGCTGCCGATTCTCCTCTTTCCCCTGCTCGTACCTGTGGTTATCTACGGGACCAGCGCGACGAACCGGCTGCTCGCCGACCGTCCGCTGTCAGAAGTGGACGGCCAGCTTCGTATGCTGGGTGCGTTCGCTCTCGTGTCCCTCTTCGTGGGCGCGGGGCTCTTCCGCTACGTGGTCGAGGAATAACGCGATGGACGCAGAGCTGGGCGCAACCAAGTCTGGTGGTGGGTCCGGGGGAATGCAGCGGTTCGCCATCGTCCTGACGCTGGTGGGGCTGATCGGCGTCCTCATCTTCTATTGGCAGGTGTTCTTCTGGGTGAACACCGAGCGGACGATGGGGGTCGCGCAGCGCATCTTCTACCTGCACGTCCCCGCGGCATGGAATGCCGAACTCGGCTTCGGGATCACGGCGCTGTGCAGCGCGATCTACCTCTGGCTCAAGGACGAGCGGCTCGATTGGGCCGCGGTGGCCGCCGCCGAAGCGGGCATGGTGTTCGCCACGCTGCTGCTGATCGAGGGCTCCCTCTGGGCAAAGATCGCATGGGGGACCTACTGGACCTGGGAGCCGCGCCTCACGCTGACGCTTCTGCTCTGGTTCATCTTTCTGGGCTATTTCATGGTGCGGAGATCCACGGACAATTCCGAGCACGGCAAGCGCTTCGCCGCGGTTCTCGCCATCGTCGGCTCACTCGACATCCCCCTGATTCACGTGAGCGTTCTCTGGTTCCGCTCGATCCACCCCAAGCCGGTGATCATGAGCGCGGACCAGCCGATGAACCTCGAAGGAGACATGCTCGTGACCTTCTTCACCGCTTTGATCGCGTTCACGCTTCTCTTCCTCGGCCTCGTGGCCTTCCGCTACGGGCTGGAGCGGAGCCAGGCGCTCGTTGCGCAGCGCCTGCGCCGCGAGAGGTCCGCATGATGCGGCGCGCCCGGTTGGCCGTTCTCGCGGCGGCGATCCTCCTTCTGGTGCCCGGATTCCTCCTCGCACAGGCCGAGCCGGGCGAGCTGGCCGCGCAGACGTTGGGGCGCGCCTACTGGCACGTCTTCGTCGGCTACGCGGCGGCCTGGATCCTGGTCGGTGGCTGGGCGATCTCCATGACACGACGCCTCGCGCGGCTCGAGAGGCAGCTCGGAAAGGACTGAGCGAGCCCCGGTGAGCGAGGCGGTGGTTGACCTCCGGAGCGACACGGTCACACGGCCGACGCCCGCGATGCGCGCTGCGATCGCCGCGGCCGAGGTCGGGGACGACGCTCTGGGCGACGATCCCACCACGCGCCGTCTGGAAGAGGTCACAGCTGAGCTTCTCGGGAAGGAGCGCGCGCTCTTCTTTCCGACCGGCCTGATGGCGAATCAGACCGCGCTCGCCGTGCTCGGACGGTGGGGCGGGGAAGTGATCGTCGAAGCCGGCGCCCACGTTCTCAATTACGAGGAAGGCGCGGCCGCCGCCCTCTCGGGCATCCAGCTCCGCTCCGTCCACACACCCGACGGCCTGCTCGACGCCGATCGCGTGCGCCCGGCGATCCGCCCGGTGTCGAAGTACGCGCCGCGTACCTGCGCGGTGGCGGTCGAGAACACGCATCTCTTCTCGGGCGGGCGGGTCATGCCCCTCGAGTCGATGGCCGGCGTGGCGACCCTCGCCCGCGAGCACGGGATCAAGGTGCATCTGGACGGGGCGCGGCTGTGGAACGCCTGTGTCGCTTCCGGACACTCGCCCGCCGAGTACGCCCGCCACGCGGACACTGTGATGGTGGCGCTGTCCAAGGCGCTGGGGTGCCCGGTGGGGTCCGTCCTCGCCGGGGAGACGGCCGTCATGGAGGAGGCCTGGCGGGTGCGCCGCCGGCTCGGCGGGGCGATGCGTCAGTCCGGGCTTCTCGCCGCTGCCGGCCTCTACGCCCTGGCCCACCACCGTGCGGCGATTTCCGAGGACCACGCCCGAGCCCGGAGGCTGGCCGATGGAATTGCGGAGATCGCGGATTTTTCGGTGATCGAGCCCGAGACGAACATTGTACTTATCGACGTCCATCAAAGGGTTCCCGGCCCGTCCGAAATTGATAAACTCTTGTTGTTTCTGGAGATGAGAAAGATTTTAATGATACAATTCGGGACGAACCGTCTGCGGGCCGTGACCCATCGGGACGTAGACGACGCGGGGATCGCGCGAGCGATCGCTGCGTTCGGGGAGTGGGCGGCCTCACAAAGGCGGATCTAGCGCCCTGGCACGATTGTTTCGGAGCCGTACCCAAGAACTCTTTCCGTATGAGAGCCCGAGGTCATGAAAAAACCGGCAGTCATCCTTCCTGGGAGGAGGAGCAACACGATGAGGATCGTAAAGAGTACCGCAGGGTGGACCGCGGCCCTGGCGGCAGCTTTCTTCGCCGTGGGTCCGCTCCAGGCCCAATACAGCACCAAGATGCCGAGCACCCTCCGTTGGGGCAGCGGGCACGTGGAGGTCCCTTCCGCCAGCGTTCTTCCGAACATGACGGTCGTCGGAACCTACTCCGGCTTCCTCGTCAACGTCGACGACGAGCTGATCATCAACGGTAGCGGCGACATCGTCGGATCGCGGGGCGCGCTCAAGAAGTGGTTCTCCGACGCCTCCGTGTCGGTCGGGTTGTTCGACCGGGTCGAGCTGGGCGGTGCGCTGCCCGCCCTCGACGACGGCGGAAGCGGCAACATGTTCGGCCTGTTCGGCCAACTCGCTCTGCTCAGGCCCACGCCGAGCGGCGCTGGGATCGGGGTCTCCGCCGGCGTTCGCTACGCGAACTCGCCCGGCTACGACGACGGGATCGACCAGGTGCCGAACCGGCTGGCGTTCCCGGACGTCAACATGCGGGAGACCTTCGTCGGTCACGACGACGTCCACACCAACGTGACGCCGTATGTGGTCGCCTCGGCTTTCCTGAAGGGGATCGAGAGCGATCTCATTCCGGACAACGACTTCACGTTCACGCTGGGGTGGGGAAAGGGTCTCTTCTCGGCGGGCAACAGCCTGCCGTTCTACAGCTTCGCGAGCTCGAAGGGTCTGTTCGCCGGCGCGACCATGCACATGGCCGTCAGCGAGCGGGCGATCCTGAATCTCTCGGGTGACTGGAACGGGTTCGACCTGAACATGGGCGCCCAGCTGGACATCAACGGGATCCGCCTCGGTGCGCACTACCTCGGCACGAACTACTGGGGCGACACCGGCATCTACCGGAGCCCGAAGTTCGGCGCGCTGGCTTCCATCGCGCTGTGCCCTAACGGTGGCTCGATGCTTTGCCGCGCAAACCTGATCCGGGGCGCGTCGTCCGACACCGTCCGACTGCCGGCCCCCAGACCCGACACCGTGATCGTGACGCGTGACCGCGAGGTCGCGCCGCCGCTGCCCACGGGGACGGCGACGGACATCTGCCTCGCGACCGGGTCGAACATCTCGGTGCTCGTGACCGCCCAGGGTGACACGCTGGTCGGACCGAGCCGCACGTCGATCCGCGTGCTGCGTCAGGGTGGCGTGGTGTTCGCGGGCGACTACGCCCAAGGCCATACCTGGTACGACCAGAACCAGCCGATCACGTTAGACCGACGCACCTATCGGCGCTCGGGCAACGAAGTCCGGTTGAACTGCCCGGACCTCAAGCGGGTCGGCGAGTACATGGGTGTTCCGCTCTTCGCGATGAACAACGCCACGGAGCCGTATCCGCAGATCTACGTCCCGGTTCGCCCGGGCGTGTGGCAGATGTACGAGAGCGGCCTGAACGCGACGCGCGGCTAAGGCTCGGTCCCCAAGGATGTGAAAGCGGCCCGTCCGGTTCTGCCGGACGGGCCGCTCGTTTTCAGTCCACGGGCATGTACTTCTCGAGCACGCGGTTGACCGCGTCGAGGATCGAGAAGACCGCGCCGCGGGCCGTGTCCTCCCCCGGAGCCTAAGAGGAGCCGAGCAGGCGGTAGGAGCGCTCGCTGGAATGGGCGCGCAGAGCGGTGATCACGATCCACGAATCGAACGCCCGCACCAGCTTGATTCCCACCAGCTCGGCCGAGAGCCGCCCTTCCGTCACGGCCTCCGCGGCCGCGATCGCCGCGAGGGCTGCGGTTCGTCCGGCGCCTTCCCGGGTCTCGACGCCGGTCGCCTCTCCCGTGAAGCGCTGCTCACCCCACATCAGCACCACGCGGACCCGTGCCTCCCCGTTCTGGGAGATCTTGTGGTCGAACTCCTCGAAGCGGAGCCGCTCGGGTCTGGGCTGGTCTGAGTCCATGGGAGCGTCGATCGGGGGAGGTCAAGGCGGTGTCGCAAGATAACCGGGGCGCGCGGGGGCGGGGAGCAAGCGTGTCCCGCCCTGGCATACTCAGGTCCCGGGCGGCCGCCTAGGATGGTTTTCGAGCGACCGCTCCCGGCCCGCCCTGCTCCCGCGCATCAAGACGCTTTCGCTTTATGTTCGGGTGTGGTAATATGGTCCCCGGGGCGTCTATTCCCCCTTGAGAAACCCCCACGGAGGGCGCCGATGGCGACGGTGGAGATGAGCGATCCGAAGACCGAGCAGAAGATGGCCGACGCGAAGAACAAGTCCCTCAACACGGCCCTGACCCAGATCGAGAGGTCGTACGGGAAGGGCGCCATCATGCGGATGGGTGCCGAGGGCGCCAAGGTCAGCATCGAGGCCATCTCCACCGGGGCGATCAACCTGGACGCGGCGATCGGGATCGGTGGCATGCCGAAGGGCCGGATGAGCGAGATCTACGGCCCCGAGTCGTCCGGAAAGACCACGCTCTGTCTACACGTCATAGCCAATGCGCAGCGCGCCGGTGGCATCGCCGCCTTCATCGACGTCGAGCACGCGCTCGATGTCGGGTACGCCCGCAAGCTCGGGGTGGACGTGGACAACCTCCTCGTCTCACAGCCCGATACCGGCGAGCAGGCGCTCGAGATCACCGAAGTGCTGATCCGGAGCAACGCGGTGGACGTGGTGGTGCTCGACTCGGTCGCCGCGCTCGTTCCGCGCGCCGAGATCGAGGGAGAGATGGGGGACACCCACGTGGGTCTGCAGGCGCGCCTCATGAGCCAGGCGCTGCGCAAGCTGACCGGCGCGGTCAGCC
Organism: Gemmatimonas phototrophica; assembly: GCA_945876015.1. Taxonomy (GTDB): domain Bacteria; phylum Gemmatimonadota; class Gemmatimonadetes; order Longimicrobiales; family Gaopeijiaceae; genus UBA2988. The sequence goes on along the minus strand of CAMCNM010000025.1, from coordinate 1,586 downwards.
GCTCCAACACCGCGGTCATCTTCACCAACCAGATCCGCGAGAAGATCGGCGTCATGTTCGGCAACCCGGAGACGACCTCGGGAGGCCGCGCGCTCAAGTTCTATGCGTCCGTCCGGTTGGATATCCGCCGCATCGGCGCGATCAAGGACGGTCAGGACGTGGTGGGCAACCGCACGCGCGTGAAGGTGGTCAAGAACAAGTGCGCGCCGCCCTTCAAGCAGGCCGAGTTCGACATCCTCTACAACGAGGGGATCAGCCACACGAGCCTGCTGATCGACCTCGGGTCGGAGCTGCGCGTCGTCGAGAAGTCCGGCGCCTGGTACTCCTTCGGGGATCTACGTCTGGGACAGGGCAAGGAGAACGCGCGCCAATTCCTGACGGAGAACGCGGACGTGACCGCGGAGATCAACGACCTGGTGAAGGCGGCGCTCGCGGTTCGCGGCGCGACCAGCTCCGGTGGCGGTGGGGGTGGGGGTGGGGAGGAAGCGGAAGACTGAGCCTTCGCGGGCTCAACGGGGGGTCGGCCTTTTGGATGGGGGCCGGCCCCTTTTTTTTGTGCATTGGTGGTTGGGGGCGGGGGCGTGGGTATTGGGCTTCCGGCCGGTGCGCGCAGCCGACTGAGCCGCGATGGTTGGCGGCCCCGGGGGGTTATCGACCTACTGCCTCACACGGGTTGGGGGGGTAGCCTGCCGCCGCAGTCCAGGCGGGAGGGGCCAGGTGGGTGGGGCGCGTCGCGGCAGGGGCTCGGATGCGCAGCATCCGGAGCGCAGAGAGCGGAGCGACTGGAGCGCCCCCCGCAGCGGCGTGTGCCGCCTGCCTGGCCCCGTCTAGCGCAGGGGGGTCAGGTGTTCGCCCACCCCCCCAAGCAAGCTATTTTGAAAGGCTTAGGGGTATTCAGGCCCCAAGGCTATCCACAGCAAATGAGCGGCACATGAAGGCAGACGACATCCGGCAGCGTTTCCTCGAGTTCTTCCGCGCGCGCGGCCATGAGGTGCGATCCAGCTCCTCCCTGGTCCCCGCCGAGGATCCCACGCTGCTGTTCACGAATGCGGGGATGGTTCAGTTCAAGAGGGTCTTCCTGGGCCAGGAAAAGGTCGGCTATACCCGGGCGACGACCTCGCAGAAGTGCGTGCGGGCCGGCGGGAAGCACAACGACCTCGAGGAAGTGGGCCAGACCGCCAGGCACCACACGTTCTTCGAGATGCTCGGCAACTTCTCCTTCGGCGACTACTTCAAGAAGGATGCGATCCGCTACGCGTGGGATCTCCTGGTCAACGACCTGGGGATCGACTCCAAGCGCCTCTTCGTGACCGTCCACCACACGGACGGCGAAGCCGAGGCGCTCTGGCGGGACGAGGTCGGGGTGGACCCGAAGCGCATCCACCGGCTCGGGGACAAGGACAACTTCTGGCAGATGGCCGAGACCGGTCCGTGCGGTCCCTGCTCGGAGATCTACTTCGATCTGCGCGACGAGGCCGCGCGCGGCGGTGCGCTCCCGAACACCGAGGAATTCTTGCAGCTGGCGGACCGGGGCCAGGTGATCGAGCTGTGGAATCTCGTGTTCATGCAGTTCGACCGGGACGCGA
>CAMCNM010000024.1 GCA_945876015.1 Gemmatimonas phototrophica | reverse complement strand
CGAGACCGAGCAGTGCGAGCGCCTGGCGCGCTTCCGTGCCGCGCGCGACGCCGACGGCGCGAAGCGCGCGCTCGACGGCATCCGCGCCGCCGCGCGCGCCGGGCAGAACGTGATGGGAGATCGTCGAGCACCCGGTCGAACGTCACGCGGGAGGGATCGGTCGGATCGTCGCTGGCGCCGTGACCCGGGAGATCCACCGCGAGCACGCGATGGTGACGGGCCAGTCCCGTGAGCGCGGCCTCGCCCCAGCTCGCGCCCGATCCCCCGAAGCCATGCACCAGCAGCACGGGGGGTCCCTCCCCTCGCTCCGACAGATCGAGGGTCAATCCGCCGGACACCGTCACCTTCACCCGGCGGGGGGGGCTTCGATCGTGACCTGCTGGATCTGGGTGAGCTCGGGGAATTCGGTGGACAGGTACTCGTTGCCCTTGAACGCTGCCTGTCCGGGGATCGGACCGTTGCCCTCGGGAGCCAGCTCGCCGTACTCGCCGTAGAACGCGTCCGTGATCTCCATCCCCTCGACGACCTCGCCGAACGGCGCGAAGCCCTGCTCGTCCAGCCGGGAATTGTCCTGGCGGTTGAGGAAGACCTGCGTCGCGCGCGTGTTCATGCCGGCGTGCGCGAAGGTGACGCGGCCGCGGGTGTTCGACTGGGTAACGGGGTCGTCCCCGATGTAGCGCTTCAACCAGAAGTTGTTGATGCGCGGATCCGGATAGAAGCCGAACTGCGCGAGGTTCGGGGTGACCCGGTGCACGTAGACGCTATCGTAGTAGCCCGCCTTCACGAGGTTGTAGAAGCGGTCGGCGCCGCGCGGTGCCCAGTCGCGGTGCACCTCGACTACGAATTCGCCAGCGGTGGTCCGGAAGCGCGCGCGGTAGAGGTCGGGGGACGTGTCGTTCATCAAGCGCGGGTTGAGCAGAGGTGGGACCGAGGCCCGCGCCCTGGCCACGGAATCCGCCGCGGCCTGCTCGGCCGCCTCGCGCGCCTCCCCCCCGCATCCCACCAGCGCGACGAGAACCGCCAGCGCGATCGAATGCCTCACATGACCTCCCGCGAATGGGTTTTCCACGCCCAAGACTAATCAGCCCCGAGGTACTCGGGCCACCCGCGGACGATGTCGCTCCGACCCACCTCCGCGGAAATCCGCTCGCGACAACTGGTCTGAGACCGGCCTTCCGGCTTGCGTCTCCCGGGACGGTCTCCCAGCGTCTGGATCCTGCTCAGCCGGAGCGAGGCCTTTCTCGCCAACGTACGCTCGGCCGGGACGGCTCCGACCTCCGACCGCGCCGTCCTGTGGACCGACGACCGGAGCGATCTCCTGCAGATCCTGCGCTGAGGCTCACCGCTTCCCGTTCTGCTGCTGGTCCAGCAGCTCGAAGATCCCTTCCTCGCGGAGCACGCGCATCCCGAGCCGCTGCGACGACACTCCGGGCCTGAGGATGTACTCGAAGCGTAGCCGCCCTTCCTCCTCGCTCGCCTCGAAGTGCTGGAGATCCACCAGCCCGCTCTCCAGCATGCGCTCGCCCAGCTCGATCAGATGCGAGGAGACCAGGAACATGGTCCCGTCCTTTTCGGCTAAGCGCGCGAGGACCGCCTGCGACGCGTCGAACGCATCCTTCACGTTCGTCCCCTTGAAGGGCTCGTCCATCAACGCCACCACGCGGTGACCCTGGGTCACCGCCAGGGCGATCGCCTTCACGCGGAGGGCCTCGGCGCGGAAGAAGCTCACGCCAGCGCGCACGTTGTCGTTGACCGAGATCGAGCTGAACAGCCGGTCGCAGGGCGAGAACCGGAACGAGCGTGCGGGAACGCCCATCCCGAGGTGGGCGAGATAGAGCGCGATCCCGCAGCAGCGCAGGTAGGTGGTCTTCCCCGCCATGTTGGGGCCGGTCAGGAACAGCATGCGGCGCCGCTGATCGAGCGCGACCGGGTTCGGCACCGCCTCGGTGATGAATGGGTGAGAGACCGCCTCGCCCCTCATCTCGAGCGGACCCTCCACGATCTCCGGCATCACGAACCCCAGCCGCTCGACCGCGTCCGCCATCGACACCAGCGCGTCCAGGTCGCACGCCAGATCGAGCAGCCGCTCGACCGTTTCGCGCTCGATCAGCCGGAACATCCGGTCGATGCGCAGGATCTTCCAGGCGGAGAGATCCCACCGATCCACGTCACCGACCAGCCCGAGGGTGGGGCGAGCGAGCAGCGTCCGCATCTCGGCGATGAGCACTCCGACCTCGCCTGGCGCGTTCAACAGCTCCGGGGTCGAGGACACCGTCCTGAGTGCCCTGATCATGGTCGAGGCGCCCTGCACGCCCCGCACGATCCGGTTGTACGGGCGGAAGTCTCCGAACCGGACCTCCAGCGCCCACATCCAGAACTCCCAGTTGCTGTCCTTCGTTACGAGCGGGAGCGATCCGCTCAGGTACTTCTCGACGGTTCCCGTCGTGGTGTCGGAGAGGAGGCGCTCGAACGCCCCGCGGTTCCGGCGGATGAACGTGAGCGATTCCTGCACCGCCCGGATCCTCGACGCCTTGGCCCAGGGTTTCCTCATGCGGGCCCTGAGGGCCTTGGCCCCGCCCGCGCTCCGCGTCGTGTTGAACAGGTCGTACAGGCTCGACGCCCCGCCCTCGCCCTCGAAGATCTCGAGATCCTTGTAGGTCTGCGGGTCCATCACCATCTCGTCGGGATCGACGGGCGGCGGCTCGAACTTCTTCGTGCTGAGGTTGTCGAGACGGATCTTGAAATTGAGCATGCGACGCGGGTTCGTGTGAGCCGAAACGGGCCAGCGCGGGAGGGCCGCCGCCCATGAAATACGCTCAGGGGGCCCTGGTGCTGTCCCGCCGACGGTCCGGCAGCCCATCCTCGTCACCGGGGCCTCGGTTCGTCAAATCCCGAGGTCGGCGGGGGGATGTTTCGACAATCCCCGGTTTTTTTCGAGGCGCCCGGGGGGGGGTCCGACAGGTTCCCCTTTAGGGGGCGGGAAGAAGGCGTTGGGCGGTCGCGATCGCGTCGGGGAATTCGCGATCCAGCCCGAGCTGGCGGCTCACGTCGATCAACAGTGAGAGTCGCTCCGGACGAAGCCTCCGCAGCCGCCTTTCGTCCGCCTGAGCGAGCGCAGCCGACAACTGGCTCGCGACTCCCTGGCCGTCACCCCGGAGACCGAGCGCGAATACGGCCTCGATCCGATCGCCGAGATCCAACGACTGCGGCCTGGCGAGCTCAACGCGCAGACGATCGACCGTCTCGATGAACGCCAATCGATCTTCCTTCACCCACTGGATCTGGGCCAAAAGGGCGAGGGCCGGAACGCTCGGCCGGATCGCCACGGAGCGGGCGAGCGACTCCTCCACTCCAGGGGCGTTCTCCATCGCCTCGTAGAACTGCGCGAGGCGCGCGAGCGCGACCTCGGGCGCCTGATCGTCCACGACCTCCAGAATCTCGAGGACCGGGTGGCGGAAGCCCGCCACGGTCGCAGGAGCGTAGGGGAGCGGCAGCAACCAGGGCGGGAGCGAAACCGGCTTCCCAGCACGCATCTCCAATTCGATCTGGTTGAGGAAGCCTCGCCGGTTCGCGCCGTCGGCGGTGTTGGCGGCGCCCTGCTCAAACTCGAACCCGATGTCCCACCCCAGGAAGACGACATGCGTGACGCCATGCCGGGCGAGCAGAGCGCGCGCCGAATCCGCGTCGGGAGCGCTGTAGATCTCGGCGCTCGCACGCAGTCCCTCCAGGTTCTCCCAGTACAGCGTGCCCAGGCCGCGGAATCCTCCGAACCAGATCATGTGCGTGCTGGGGGTGGGGGCCGCCAGCACCACCGCCGAGTCACCCCCCAGCCTGCGACGCAGCCAAAACGAGGCGTCCCGAGTGACGACGTCCGCGTTCGGCCTGACGAACGGAGCACCCGCGAAGGCGAGCGGAGGCATGACGAGGACGGCGGTCAGCAGCGCTGCCGAGCCGAGTCTTCCCGCCGAGGTCCGGATCTGAGCATGGCCCGCCGCGACGAGCACCGACGCGGAGGCCGCGAGGACACCGAGCCAGAGCGCCGCCGCGTTTCCCAGCCACCGCATCTGGAACAGAGAGACCAGAAGGAGAAGGAGCGCGGGGACCGACGCGAGGATCAGCGCCGCCTTCCATGGCGGCGCGAGCGGCGGATAGCGCAATGACCACGGGAGCAGGAACCAGAGCGCCGCGAGGGCTGCGCTCCCGACCACCGCCATCGGGACATTCCCCCGGGTCACGCTGAGCAGGAAGATGCCGGCCAAGATCATCGCGGACCCCACCGCCACCAGGAGGAGCCCGCGCAACACCAGCCGCGCCGAGCCAACCAGGTCGGTCGGCCACAGCGCCGCCGCGATCGGCATTGCCACGAGCGGTATCAGGCTCAGCTCTCCCAGCACCTGCACAGGAGTGCGCGTTCGCATCCACGCGATCAGCGGCTGGAATTCGACGATCGACCGGGTGTGGAAGAGCCACAGGAAGGGATCCCGCAGACGGAAGTGCGCCTCGCCCGTGAGCAGGATGACCGCGGGGAGCAGCAGTACCAGAGCCAGGTCACCCACCAGCCAGCCAATCCCCGAGATCGTTTCGGTCTCTCCCGTCGGAGGGGCCATTCTCCGTCCCACCCGGGCGAGGAGATCGCCTCCACCCAGAAACGCCAACGCATACAGTGGGTGGTTGACCTCGAGCCGCATGCCCATGTGAGCGGGGAAATACTCGAGCAGATAGAACGCGAGGCTCCCGCACGCGCCCGCGATGCCCCAGGCGCGGAACAGCCCGGGCTCGAACCTCCACGCGCGCGAGGGGCCCGAGCCTTTGCACGCCAGCAAAGCCAGCGGAACGCCCACGCCGACGCCCACCAACACCGGGGCCATCGCGGCAGCGCTGATCCACAGTCCGACGGCTCCCGCCACACCCGACGCGATGAACCATCGCCGGGCCACGTCCAGTGTCGGCAGCCAGTCGCGAAGCGCCGGATCGTTCTTCCCGGTTGGGGCGTCGTCCACCCGGACGAAGCCGACCCCTCCCGCGACCAGACAGAGCACGACCATGAGACAGGACATGGCCGCGACGCCGTGGTGATCGAGGTACCCGACGGCGAAGAAATCGTAGAACGGATGGACCGCCACGCTTCCGAGCGCGAACAGCCCTGCCGCCCCCGCCCCGAGACGCGTCGCGATCAACGGCGTGAGCGCCACGAGGAAGACGAGAAGCAACAGCACGTTGGCCCAAGGCGCGACGTGCTCGAGGGACTGGGCGGGGGTGAGTGAGGAATGCCCGAGGCGATAGGCGCGGGCCACGCCCAAGCTCCACCAGCGGAGGAATCCCGCCCAGTGGACTTCGCGACTCCGCACTCCGTCGTCGTACGCAACGGCGCGAACGCGCGCATCGCCGCCACTCAGCTCCTGCTCGGCCTGGAGCAGCCACTGGTAGCCGTCCGTCTGGGTCAGGACGAGGCGGTGCTGATTCCAGCGGTATCCGCTCGGAGATGCCGGATCGATCTCTGGCCTGAGGCGGGACGCGACCGCGGCCTCGGTCGCCGACCGGATCCCGTCCAGTCGGCGCGCGGTGTCCACGCCGAAGACGAGGAGGGCGAGCGCGAGTGCGCCGACCCAGAGCCACCGCGACACAGCCGCGCGTGGGTGTTGCTTCGAGCCCATTACGGTATTCACTGAGGCGATCGATCCCAACTGCGGGGCGACGTTCCCGCTAGCTCGAGGTGAACGGAGCGCCGCACAAGGTGCCCGTCACATCGACCGATTGGGTGGTCGGGCTGGCCCGGACGACCAAGGTCAGATCGATGGCGCAGGATCCTGATGCATTGTCGAGGGACCAATCGAGGTTGCCGGTCAGGCGGTTGTCGAGCGCCCGAGACAGCACGACGAGGTCGTACTTGTCGGTGCTCACCTCACGGACGGTCCCCTCGATGACGAAAACACTAGCGTCCGACCCCTGACGGCACTTCGTGTAGACCATCGTCATGTCAACGTCGTAGTTCGCCTTGGTGCTGTCCTCCACTTCGGTGTACTTGCCCGAGGTGGCTACTTCGCCCTTGAAGAGGCAGGGCACCACGGCAGTGAATGCCCCCCCGGTGCCCAACTCTGCCTCTTCCTTGGACTCGTTCACCTTGGCGTCAACGATGGAGAGGAGGGCCTGGGCCTGTTCATCGGTCAGGACGTCGTCGGGGCCCGCGCCATCGCTGCATGAGCCGAGCAGCGCGAGCGCCAGCGCCACCACGATCCGACCGGTTCCATTTGGCATCACACGGACCTCCCCTCCCAGGACAGCTTTGTCCGGTACCTCGTGAACATGCCACTGGAGACGCCCGGTCGCCAACCTCGCGCACACGTGGGAAGCCGGCCTCCCGAGTGACGACGGCTCGATCCTGGGTCGGGTTCGCCATCGAGCCCCCTACGCGGGCGCTGGGGCAAAGTTGCAGCCGGCGTGGTTGCCGGAAACGAAAAGGCCAGAACCCTACCTGCTCGAGGGTTCTGGCCTAAGAGGCGCCGCCCGGATTCGAACCGGGGATCAAGGATTTGCAGTCCTATGCCTTACCACTTGGCTACGGCGCCATAAAAAAGGGGGCGTCGTCAAAAGACGCCGCCCCCTCCTTCAAAAAAGCGGGAAACCGGACTCGAACCGGCGACCCTCACCTTGGCAAGGTGATGCTCTACCAACTGAGCTATTCCCGCAGATTTGTGGGACCAAGAACGTAGAAACGCCCCTCGGGACTGTCAAGGCGCCGGGGCTGAAATTTCGCTATCTTAGGCCGCTCTCCAGGCCAATGGTCGGGGAGAATTATTGGCAATTTTCCGAGCCCGGAGCCGCGCTTCCGCACCATGTCCCGAGTCGCCCAGAGCGCGCTCCTCGCCCCGTTTCTGATCGCGTCGGTCCTCCTGGGAGCCCCCCACCCCGCCCAGGCCCAGATGGCGGAGAGTGTCCTCTCCCCATCGGGTAGGCTCCGGATCGAGGTGGCCCCCACCTTCCACCTGTGGGAACGCCGCTTCGGCGAGGACGGCTCGGAGCCGCTGGGATTCGACCTCGAGAACCAGCCGCTCGTGCCGGTCGCGGACCTCCAGCAGCTCCTGCGCTCGGCGCTGGCGGACCCCTCCCTCACCCTGGTGTTGGGGTCCGCGCGAGCGGAGGTCACGCGCGAGCGTTCACGCGTCAACCTGGGCTTGGCGCTCGGCGTTTTCGATTGGCTGACGATCGGGGCGAACGTCCCCTTGGTCAGCGCGCGCACGGAGGTCGCCTTCGACTTCCGCGCCCTCCCAGGGACCAACCTCGGCCCGAACCCGTTCTTCTTCGGCGACGGCAGCGCGGCCGCCTTCCTGGGCACGCTCGACTCCAGCCGGGGCGCGCTCCAGCAGCGCGTCGCGCAGAGTTGCCCGAACGGGGCCGCGTCCGGTGCCAGCTGCCCTGGCCTGGTCGATCTGCTCGCCCGGTACACGACGTTCGCGGGAGGGCTGGCGACCGCCTACGGCGTCTCTCCCGTATTCGTGACGGCCGGCTCGCCCGCGGGGGGCGCACTCCAGCAGCGCATGAACGGCTTTCGCACCGAGATCCAGGCTAAGGCTCCAGGAGTCGCCACTCCGGGCGCCGCTCCGCTCGCGGCCGCCCCAGTCACGCAGACGAGCGTTCGTCAGGGGCTGACCGATCCGGCGGCCGGGCTCTTCCTGGTAAGTCCGTTCGAGAACACCGCGACCGGATGGCGGGTCGGCGACGTCGAGCTGAGCGCGGCGCTGCGCGCGCTCCACGGCGAGGTTCGGGATTCGGCGCGCGCTCCTGCGCGGATCCGCTATCAGGCGGGCGGCCAGGCGCTGGTGCGCCTCCCGACCGGAACCGTGGACCATCCCGACGTCCCGCTCGACCTCGGTACGGGCGACGGCCAGCTCGACGTCGAGCTGAGCGCGTTCGCCGACGTGCGGGTGGGCCGCGTCGGACTCCACGCCGAGGCGGGCTACGGAGTGCAGCGACCGACCGACGTGGTGCGCCGGGTCGCGCCTCCCGAGATGATGATGGCGCCGTTCTACACGCGCGTCCCGACCCGTTGGACACCGGGCAGCTACCGGCAGTTCGACTTGGCGCCGCGGTGGCACCTCACGGACGCGTTCGCGATCGGCGCGCTCTACCGGTTCTACCACAAGGACCGGGACAGCTACGAGCTGCTCCAGGCTGTGCCGAGCCCATTCTCGGCGGCTGATCTCGAGCGGGAGACCGCAGAGACCGCGCAGGAGATCGGCGCGGGCCTCGCCTTCTCTACGCTCGGGTCGTGGAAGGAAGGACGGACGAGCTTTCCGTTCGAGGCGCGCGTGTCGGTCCGCAAAGCAGTAGCCGGAAGCGGCGGCATGAACCCCGACGGACTCCGCATGGAGGCGACCGCGCGGCTCTTCTGGCGGATCTGGGGCGCCGAGCCGACGCCCGCGGGAGCGCGCTAGCCGGCTTTCTGGCCCACGGTTCGGGCCGTCATGCCGAGCATCTCCCGCGCGTGCTCGCGCGACCGCGCGGACTCGGGGTCGCCTCCCAGCATGCGCGCGATCTCCTGCACACGCTCTTCTCCTTCGAGCGCGCGCACCCGGGTCGTCGCCATGCCGCGCCGCGATGCCTTCTCGACCAGCAGGTGGCCGTGGGCGCGCGAGGCGAGCTGCGGCAGGTGGGTCACCACAAGAACCTGGTGGCTTTCCGCCACGTCCCCGAGCTTGGCGGCCACGGCGGCCGCGACCGCCCCGCCGATGCCCGCGTCGATCTCGTCGAACACCAGCGTGGGCACGCGATCGACTGCCGCGAGCACGGTCTTGAGCGCGAGCATCACACGTGACAGCTCGCCGCCGCTCGCCACCCTCCGGAGCGCGCGCGGCTCGAAGCCCGCGTTCACCGAGATGCGGAGCTCGACCGACTCGGCCCCTCCCGACCCGGCCTCGGGCAGCGCATCGAGCGCGACCAGGAACGTCCCGCCCGGCATCCCGAGCTCCGGGAGGAGCGTCTCGACCGCACCCTGGAGCCGCTTGGCCGCCGCGCGCCGCGCACGCGTGAGCCGCGCCGCAGCCTCGGTCAGCCGAGCCCCGGCCGCCTCGACGTCACCGCGCAGCCGATCGAGGTCGAAGCTCGCGCCCTCGAGCTCGTCCAGCTCCGCGGACACCCTGCGGCCGGTCTCCACGACGTCGCCCAGCTCGGGCCCGTACTTCTTCTTCAGGCGGAAGACTTGATCGAGGCGGGTCCAGATCCATTCCAGCCGCGACGGATCGTGCTCGACGCTCCCCGCGTACTCACCGAGCCTGATCCCCGCCTCGACGACCTGCTGATACGCGGTCTCGAGCAACGCGGAGGTCTCCTCGAGCGTCGGGTCGAGCCGGGCGAGCCGCTCGAGCGTGGTGCGCGCGGCCGCCAGCTGGTCCGAAAGCGCGTCCTCACCCCCGTAGAGCTGCTCGTGGAGCAGCCCCGTCTCGCGCGCGAGCTCGCCCGCGTGCTCGAGGCGTCGGCGCTCGTCCTCGTGCGCCCGATCCTCCGCGGCCTCGAGCTTCGCGCCCACGATCTCGTCGCGCTGGAAGCGCAGGAAGTCCGCGCGCGCCTCCAGCTCGCCGCGCCGGGCCCCGGCCTGATCGAGCGCCGCACGCAGTCGGCTCCTCTCGGCGAATCGCTCCGCGACCTCGGCCGCGACGTCGGCCGATCCCGCAAACGCGTCGAGGATGCGGCGCTGCTCGTCCGGATGGAGCAGCGCCTGATGGTCGTGCTGCCCGTGCAGGTCCACCAGCAGCGAGCCCAGATCGGTCAGCGTCGCGACCGTGGCGGGCGATCCGTTCACCCAGGCGCGGCTGCGGCCACCGGCCGCGACCTCGCGCTTGAGGATGAGCAGCCCGTCGTCGGGCTCGATACCGAGCTCGGCCAGGCGCGCGAGCAGGGTCGCATGCGCCGCGATCTCGAAGACACCCTCGACCACCGCGCGCTCGGCGCCCGTCCGCACCGCCTCGGACGCAGCGCGCTCCCCGAGCAGCAGCGAGAGTGCCCCCACGATGAGCGATTTCCCCGCCCCGGTCTCCCCGGACAGGGCGGACAGGCCGCCGCCCAGATCGAGCGTCACGTCGTCCAGGACGGCGTAGTCGCGCACGCGGAGCTGGGTCAGCACGGGCGGAGAAACGTCGAAAGGAAGGGTGGCATCACGGCACAATCATAGATCCGCCCGGGGGGCCTGCCAAATGGGTGCGCGAGCCCCATTGACCCTCGCGTCACGTGAGGAACCAGGCCATCCCCATGAGCGCGAAGAAGCGCTAAGGACCGTCGTTGGCGCGGGCGGCCCAGGCCATCTTCCGGCGCAGCGTGGAGAAGAAGGTCTGGCCGGTGAACCGCACGAGCCGGATCTCGTGGTCCCCACGCTCGACGCGCACCGCCTCGCCGGAGCCCAGGCCACGCACTTCCTGGCCGTCCACCGTCAGGATCAGGTCCTGATCGGGATCGGCCGCGCGCACCGTGATCTTCCGCGTGGCGGGAATGACGAGCGGCCGCACAGCCAGGGTGTGGGGGCAGATCGGGGTGACGACCATGCACTCCATCTGGGGGTGCACGATTGGTCCGCCGGCCGAGACCGAGTACGCGGTCGAACCGGTGGGGCTCGCAAGGATGACGCCGTCCCCGGTGAAGCTGCCGATCTCTTCGCGGCGCTGCCCGCCCTCGACCGAGAGCTCGAGGCGGGTGACCCGCGCCGCCACCGCCGCCTTGTGGATGACGAAGTCGTTCAGGGCGTGGTGCTCGTCCACCTCGGCGCCGTGCTGGTCGAGAACCCACGCCTTGAGCGTGACGCGGTGGTCGAGGAAGTAGTCTCCGGCCACCAGGCTGTCGAGCACGGTCTCGAGATCACCCGCGCCCCCCGACGTGAGGAATCCGAGATTCCCGAGATTCAAGCCGAGGAGCGGGATCTGATACGGCATGACCATGCGTGCGGCGCGGAGCAGCGTGCCGTCGCCGCCGAGGGTCAGGATCAGATCGACCGGCTCGGCGTCCAGATCGAGGGCGACCGCCCCCGGCGTGTAGTCCGCGATCGCGCGCTCGAAGCGCACCTCCATCCCGCGCGCCTCGGTGGCCCTGCGCACCTGATCGAGCAGCCGGTCCAGCCCCTCCTGGCGCTCGCGGGCAACGACTCCGATCCGCCGGGGAGCGGGTTCGGTCAAGCGCTCTCCAGCGCCGCCCGCCGAATCGGAGTCGTCTCGGCGAGGCTTCGCACCCGCGCGACGATCCCCGCGGTCGTGAGCCCGACTTCGGCGAGAAGCTCCTCGCGCGTGCCGTGCTCGATGAAGCGGTCCGGCAGTCCCATCGAGTCCACCCGAACCGCGCGGGAGCCGGCGAACACGTCGATCTCGCGCGCCATGTAAGCGCCGAAGCCGTTCACGAGTGCCCCCTCCTCGAGAGTCAGCACGGCCGCGTGGCTCCGCACCACCTGCTCGAAGACCGCGCGGTCGTACGGCTTCAAGTAGCGGCAGTTCACCACGGTGGCGTTGATCCGGTCCTCGCCGAGCTTGGCCGCGGCCTCGAGCGCGGGCGCGACCATCGTGCCGGTGGCTAGGATGGCGATCCCCTCCCCCTTCCGCAGAACCTCCCAGGTGCCATAGGGGACCGAGGCGATCTGCGCGATGGCGGGCACCTCGGCGGGAACGGCGTCCCGCGGCCAGCGGATGCTGAACGGGCCGGTCATATGACCGACAGCCGTGCGCAGCAGCCCGAGCATCTCGATGCCGTCCTTGGGAGCCGTCACGGTCATGCCCGGCACACACAACATGTAGCAGATGTCGAACGCGCCGTGGTGCGTGGGTCCGTCCTCGCCCGCGATGCCCGCGCGATCCATGCAGAAGATCACAGGGAGATCCTGGAGCGCGACGTCGTGCACGATCGAGTCGAACGCGCGCTGCAGGAAGGTCGAGTAGATCGCGACGACCGGCCGGATCCCTTCGGTCGCCAGGCCAGCGGCGAACGTGACCCCGTGCGCCTCGGCGATCCCGACGTCGAAGTACCGGTCGGGATAGGCCTTCGAGAAGATGTCCGTGCTGGTCCCATCGGGCATCGCCGCGGTGATAGCGATGATCTTCTTGTTCTCGCCCGCGAGCTCGGTGAGTCCCGTGCCGAAGACCTTCTGGTAGCGCGGGAGGGTCGGCGTCGCCGACACCTTCTTCTTTCCGTGCCCGGTGATCTTGTCGAACGGGCTCGCGGCGTGCCACGTCCAGGGATCCTCCTCCGCCAGGTGGAAGCCCTTCCCCTTCTGAGTGATCACGTGCACGAGCAGCGGGCCCGACAGGTTCCGCACGCGGCCGAGCGTCTCGACCAGCGCGTCCAGGTCGTGGCCATCGACGGGGCCCACGTAGCGGAAGCCCAGCTCCTCGAAGATCATCCCGGGGGTGAGCATGTGCTTCATGCTTTCCTCGAGGCGGCCCGCGACCTCCTCCATCAGAGCGCCGAAGCTGGTCGGCACGCGGTGCAGCGCTTCCTTCACGAGGCTGCGCACCTTGTTGTACGCGGGATTCGTGATCATGCCGGTCAGATACTTGTTCATCGCCCCGACCGCGGGGCCGATCGACATGTCGTTGTCGTTCAGGATGACCGTGAAGTCGCGCTTGGTGTGGCCGGAGTTGTTGAGCGCCTCGTAGGCCAGCCCGCACGTGATCGCGCCGTCGCCGATCAGCGCGACGACTTTGAAGTCGTCGCCGTTCAGGTCGCGCGCCGTCGCGATGCCCCACGCGGCCGAAACCGACGTGGCGGCGTGCCCCGCGCCGAAAACGTCGTACTCCGACTCGTCCCGACGCAGGAACGGGGCGAGCCCATGCCGCGTGCGGATCGTGGGGAAGCGCTCGTTCCGCCCGGTCAGGATCTTATGGATGTACGACTGGTGGCCGGTGTCCCAGACCACCTTGTCGCGCGGCGTCTCGTAGACGTGATGAAGCGCCACCGTGAGTTCGGCGACTCCGAGGGTGGCCCCGAAGTGGCCTCCCTTCTCGGCGACGACGTCGATGTGCCGCTCCCGCACTTCCTTGACGAGCTGGTGCAGCTCGTCCCGGGAGAGGGCGCGGATGTCGGCGGGTCCAGCGATGCGATCGAGAATCGAAGCCACCAGGAGTCTCCAGGGCGTGGCGCCACCTTCCAGACCGTTAAATCTAAGCAGGATCGGCTGTTGAGCGCAGCCGTCCCGACATTCTCGGGGGATCCCCGGGGTCTAGCTGCCCGTGGCAGAACCGCGTCTCGTCACGCTGGGCTGCGGAGAGCGAACGGAGCGATGAATAGCGACCGGCCGGCGGCGAAGGAGTCGGAAATATGGCCTGAAGCATTCAACCGCGATCTGGAGAGCCTCAGGAGGACGGAAAT
>CAMCNM010000023.1 GCA_945876015.1 Gemmatimonas phototrophica | reverse complement strand
GTTCTCGGGCGCGCCCACCGGATCCTGGTGGACGAGGAAGGCTTCCCGGCCGAGGACGTGATCTTCGACCCGAACATCTTCGCGATCGCCACGGGCATGCAGGAGCACGACCGCTACGCGATCGACTTCATCGAGGCCACGAAGCTCCTCAAGGAGCGCTTCCCTCTCGCGCAGATCAGCGGGGGGCTCAGCAACCTCTCGTTCTCGTTCCGCGGCAGCCCCGCGGTGCGCGAGGCGATGCACTCGGCGTTCCTGTTCCACGCGATCAAGGCGGGGATGGACATGGCGATCGTCAATGCGGGCGCGCTGCCCGTCTACGACGACATCCCGGCCGAGCTGCGCGAGGCGGTCGAGGACGTGCTGTTCGCCCGCCGCCCCGACGCGACCGAGCGCCTGACCCGGATGGCCGAATCCAACCAGGGTCGCGAGAGCCGGAAGGAGCAGGACCACGCCTGGCGGGCAGCCCCGGTGCGCGAGCGGCTCACGCACGCGCTCGTGCAGGGGATCGACGAGTTCATCGAGGTAGACACGGAGGAGGCCCGCAAGCTCTCCTCGCGTTCGCTCGACGTGATCGAGGGCCCGCTGATGGACGGGATGAACGTGGTCGGCGACCTGTTCGGGGCCGGACGCATGTTCCTCCCTCAGGTCGTGAAGAGCGCGCGCGTCATGAAGAAGGCGGTCGCCCACCTGGTCCCGTTCCTGGAGGCCGAGAAGGCGGACATGGGCGCGCACTCGGCCGGACGCATCCTGACCGCGACCGTGAAGGGCGACGTGCACGACATCGGCAAGAACATCGTGGGCGTCGTGCTGCAGTGTAACGGCTATGAGGTGATCGACCTGGGCGTCATGGTTCCAGCCGAGCGCATCCTCGATGAGGCCGCGAAGCACAACGTGGACGCGATCGGGCTGTCCGGGCTGATCACGCCGTCGCTCGACCAGATGGTGAACGTGGCAAAGGAGATGGAGCGGCGCGGACTACGCACTCCGCTCTTGATCGGTGGCGCAACCACTTCGAAGACGCATACCGCGGTGCGCATCGAGCCGGTCTACTCGGGTCCGTGCGTGCACGTGCTCGACGCGTCGCGCAGCGTAGGCGTGGTGCAGAAGCTGCTCGACGAGCGCCGGCGCGACGGCTTCGTCGGCGAGGTGCGCGAGGAATACCGCATCCTGCGCGAGCGACACGCGGCGCGCCGGGACCAGACGCCGCTCCTGCCCTACGAGGAAGCGGTGCGCCGCCGGCTGCACGCGGACTGGGAGGCGTATCACCCGCCCCGGCCGAAGCAGCCCGGGATCCACGTGTTCGAGGACATCGACCTCGACGAGCTGCGCGGCTTCATCGACTGGACGCCGTTCTTCCAGACCTGGGAGATCGCGGGCAAGTATCCCGATGTGCTCGACGATCCCAAGATCGGAGAGCAGGCGCGCATCCTGATCGGGGACGCGCGGAAGCTGCTCGACCGCATGATCGCCGAGAAGCGCGTGAAGGGCCGCGCCGTGGTGGGGCTGTTCCCTGCCAACTCGGTCGGCCCCGACGAGGTCGCGGTGTGGGCGACCGAGGGCTCACGCGACGCGCGGCGCGCGCCAGGCGCGGAGCGCCTGGCGACCTTCCAGTTCCTGCGGCAGCAGTTCGACAAGCCGGGCCGCCCGGATCTCTCGCTCGCCGACTTCGTCGCGCCGGCGGAGACCGGGCTCGTCGATTGGATCGGTGGATTCGCCGTCACCGCGGGCGAGGGGCTCGAGACCTTCATCGCCGAGCTGAACGCGCAGCACGACGACTACAGCGCGATCATGGCGCAGGCGCTCGCGGACCGGATGGCGGAGGCGCTCGCCGAGCGCATGCACTGGGTGGTGCGGTCGGAGCTCTGGGGGTACGCGCCCGACGAGCGGATCGACAACGACGCCCTCATCGCGGAGCGCTATCGCGGCATCCGGCCGGCGCCGGGCTACCCGGCGTGCCCCGATCACACCGAGAAGCGCGTTCTCTTCGACCTGCTCGACGCCGAGAAGCGCGCGGGGATCACGCTGACCGAGAGCTTCGCGATGTGGCCCGGCGCGTCGGTGTCCGGGTTCTATCTCGCGCATCCGTCGTCGAGCTACTTCGGGGTCGGCCGCATCGGAGAGGATCAGGTCGAGGACTACGCGCGGCGAAAGGGGGTGACCGTGGAGGAGATCGAGGCTTGGCTCTCGCCCGTGCTCGGCTACGAGCGGGGGAGGACACCGGCGTGAGCGCCCCCACGATTCCGACCGTGCGCGACCTGATCGAGGACCGGCGCGTCCACGTGATGGATGGCGCCATGGGCACCCTGCTGTACAGCCGCGGGGTGTTCGTGAACGTGTGCTACGACGAGCTCTCGGTGACCCGCCCCGACCTGGTGCAGACGGTGCACCAGGAGTATGTGGCCGCGGGCGCGGAGATCATCGAGACCAACACGTTCGGCGCCAACCCGATGAAGCTGTCGAGCTACGGCTTCGAGGACCGCACCGAAGAGTTCAACCGCGAGGCCGCTCTGGTCGCCCGGCGAGCCGCCCACGGCCGCGCGCTGGTGGCCGGCGCGATCGGCCCGCTCGGCGTCCGGCTCGAGCCGTGGGGACCGACCGGAGCCGGAGAGGCGCACGACCTGTTCCTCCGCCAGGTCCGGGGTCTGTGTCACGGCGGCGTGGACGGGTTCGTGCTCGAGACCTTCACCGACCCCAACGAGCTGGCTGCGGCGTTCCGCGCGGTGCGCTCGATCTCCGACCTCCCTGTGATCGCGCATATGACGGTGGGCGAGGACGGGATGACCTCGTACGGCACCGACGTCGAGCACCTCGCCGCGGCGCTCGACGAGATGGGCGTGGACGTCATCGGGCTCAACTGCTCGGTGGGACCCGCGGCCATGCTGGATGCGGTGGAGCGCATGGCCCTGGTCACGAAGAAGCCCCTCTCGGCCCAGCCCAACGCCGGCGTCCCGCGCACGGTGCGGGATCGCAAGATCTACATGGCGAGCCCGGACTACATGGCCGCGTACGCCCGCCGCCTGATCGATGCCGGCGCGCGGTTCGTGGGCGGCTGTTGCGGCACGACGCCCGAGCACGTGAAGCGGATCCGCGACGTGGTCGCGACCATCCAGCCCGGTCATCCGCTCGCTTCGCTCGCGCGCGGGCAGGCCGCGGTGCGCGTCACCAGAGTGGAAGCGGACGGTGAAGACGCTCCGCTTGCCCCGGTCCCGCTGGCCGAGCGCTCCGCACTCGGAGCCCGGCTCGCGGGCAGCGGCTTCATCACGAGCGTCGAGATCGTGCCTCCGCACGGGTGGGACGCCAGCGACATGATCGGCGGCGCGCTCCGCCTGCGGGACGCCGGCGTAGACGCGATCAGCGTGGTGGACAACCCGCGCGGGCGGAGCCGCATGGCGTCGGTGCCGGCGGGGATCATCCTCGCGCGCGAAGCCGGCATCGAGCCGATCGTCCACTACACGTGCCGCGACCGCAACATGACCGGCATGCTTTCGGACCTGCTCGGCGCGGCCGCCGCGGGGATCAAGAACCTCCTCGTGCTGTCGGGAGATCCGCCCACGCAGGGCCCCTACCCCGACTCGACGGTGGTCTTCGACATCGACTCGATCGGGCTGATCCACGTGCTGTCCGGGCTCAACCAGGGCGTGGACCCGGGCGGCGCGCGCATCGGCGAGCCCACCCGGCTCGTGGTCGGCATGTCGGCCAATCCGGCCGCGCTCGATCCGGAGCTCGAGGTCGAACGCTTCATGTACAAGGTGGAGGCCGGAGCGGACTTCGCGATCACGCAGCCGATCTTCGAGGTGGAAGCCCTGGAGCGTTTCCTCGCTGCGACCGCGCGCTGGCCGATTCCGGTGCTGGCGGGCGTGTGGCCACTCGCTTCGCTGCGGGATGCCGAGTTCCTCGCCAACGAGGTGCCGGGCGTCACCGTTCCGGACGCGGTGGTCGCGCGGATGCGGCGGGCGGATGCGAAGGGCGCCGAAGCGGCGCGCGACGAAGGGGTCGCGATCGCGCGCGAGGTCGCCGCGGCCGCGCGCTCGATGGTGCGCGGGGTGCACGTGAGCACGCCCGCCGGGGACGTGGAGAGCGCGATCGCGGTTGTTGCTTAATACCCATATTGGGGTGTATTATACTCAATATGGGTATTTCAGTTGAAACTCGACTCGGGGACGCCCTCTTCGGGGCGGTCCGCCAGAGGGTGCTCGCGCTGCTCATGGGCACTCCCGGACGAAGCTTTTACGCCAACGAGATCATCCGTCTCGTGCACTCCGGAACAGGGGCGGTCCAGAGAGAGCTAGCGCGACTCGAGAGGGCGGGCCTCCTCACCGCCACGCGCGTGGGGAAACAGAAACACTACCAGGCGAACCCGTCCTCGCCCATCTACGACGAACTCCGTGGGATCGTGCTCAAGACGGTCGGGCTCGGGGACGTGCTCGCTGAGGCGTTGGCCCCGCTCGCGACCGGAATCCGAGCCGCTTTTGTCTTCGGCTCACTGGCGCGGCAGCAGGATACGGCGTCCAGTGACATCGACTTGATGGTGATCAGCGATCGATACGGATACGGCGAGATCTTCGCCGCACTCGAGCCGGTGGCTGCTCGGCTGGGCCGCGCCGTGAACCCCAAGATCTATACTACCTCCGAATACCTACGCCGCTTCGCCGAACGCCACGGCTTCCTGATCAACGTCCTCAGCCAACCCAAGATCTGGATCATTGGCGAGCAAGATGACCTCCCCGCTTGAGAATCTGGTAGGAACCGGAGGGCTGCAACGGGAAAGGTTCGATGAAAGGGAGTATCTGGGACTCATTACCTCCGCCCGCGCCCGACTCGGAGACGCCGAGAACCCTGCGCTGGCCATCGAGAGCAGGTTCGACCTCGCGTACAACGCCGCGCACGCGCTCAGCCTGGCCGCTCTCAGGAGGGCCGGTACCGCTCGAACAACCGGTACGTCGTGTTCCAGGTCATCCCGCACACTCTTGGTCTCGGTCCCGAAGTTTGGCGAATTCTGGCGAAGGCGCACCAGATCCGGAATGACGCTGAGTATGAGGGTTACCTGGACGTTGAGGAGTCGTTGGTGACGGGCCTGATTGGCGCCGCACGAGCGGTTGAAGCAGCCCTCGGCGGCTGAGCGCCTACACCAGCGCGAGGATCTTCTCCAACCGTGCGGCGGCGCCGCGCCAGCCCAGGTTGCTCACGTAGATCTTGTCGGCCCCTGCGTCGCGCAGCGAGCGGATCGAGCGCGCGCAGACCTCCTCGGGGGTCGCCCCCGCCCCGAACTCGCGCGTGAGCTCTTCGGCCGGAACCGGGAAGAAATTCCCCAGCTCCCCGAGCGTCTCGGGCTTCGCGCTCCGGTAGAAGAACACCCCGAACACGCCCGGCACGTCCACCTCGCGGCGCTTCATCTCCTCGAGCAGCGCGGCGACGTTGCCCACGCTGTGGTGCGACACCACCTGGGTGAGAAAGAACTCCGCCTTGAACGACTCCGCCTCCAGGAACCCCACCTGCTCGGCCGCCGGGCGATGCGGGTTGGCCCACCCGCCGAGCACGATCCCGGGCATCCGCTGCTGGATCAGCGCGCGCAACTGGTACGCGTGGGGCACCGCGCGGGGCGGCCCGACCGAGTTGTCTCCACCGAGCACCGTGAGCGACTCGATGCCCGCCGAGCCGGCGCGCGCGGCGTACATCAGGCAATAGTCCAGCGTGTGCTTGCAGGTGAGGAACGGGACGACCCTACGCAGGTCAACCTCCTCTCCCAGGTTGGCGGCCAGGTGCGCGAGGTTCTCCTCCTCTGCCGCGCCGACCGCATTGTCGGTCACGAACACGAACCGGCCATCCGTGAGGAGGCGGCGGATCGAGTGGTTCAGGTCGATCCAGACGTTCATCGTCTGCATCGGATCGAGACCGCTGCGCGGCGGCCTCAGCTCGACGGTGACCAGCGGGGTGGGCTCGCGTAGCCTGGCGAGGAGGAGCGACGGAGTCTGGCTGCCTTCGCTCACGAGGCGCGCCCCACCAGCGCCGCCACCTGGTCGGCGGCGGTCGGCAGGGCGCCGGTCAGGTTCTCGCAGCCGGTCGCGGTCACGAGCACATCGTCCTCGACGCGCACGCCGATGCCGGCGAAGCGCTCGGACTCGGGCGTGCCCGGCCGGAAGTAGAGGCCGGGCTCGACCGTGAAGACCATGCCGGGCGCCAGGACGCGCGGCTCACCCCCACGCACGTAATCGCCCACGTCGTGCACGTCGAGACCGAGCCAGTGCGAGGTCTGGTGCGGATAGAAGGGTCTGTGCTTCCCCTCGCCGACCAGCGTCGCGACGTCTCCGGAGAGAACCCCCAGCTCGACCAGCCCAGCGGTCATCATCTCTTCCGTGGCGCGATGGATCCCCGCGATCGTGGCACCCGGGCGCGTCGCCGCGACCGCCGCCGCGCGCGCGGACTCCACCACCTCGTAGACCGCCCGCTGCTCGCCGGTGAAGCGCCCCGATACGGGGAACGTGCGCGTGATGTCGGCGTGATAGAGCCCGAGCGCGGCACCCGCGTCCACCACGACGAGATCGCCGTCCGTGAGCACGGAGCCGTTCTGCACGTAATGGAGCACGCACGCGTTCTTGCCGCTTCCCACGATCGTCTCGTAGCCGGGGCCGTCGGCTCCGGCGCGGCGGAACGAGCCGTCCAGGATCGCCTCGAGCTCCCACTCGCCGACCCCGGGCGCGGTCGCGCCGAGCGCGGTGCGGAAGGCGTCCACGGTGATCCCGGCCGCCCGGCGGAGGAGCGCGATCTCGTCCGCTTCCTTGATCAGCCTCTGCTCGTCGAGGATTTCGCCCGGGTCGATCACGGCGCGCGGGCCCGTTCCCTTGCGCGGCCCGCGCGCACGGCCGCGCGCGAGCGCGTCGAGCACGATCCGGTCGGTGCGGTCGGAGGCTCCCCATCGGTAGTAGATCGAGCGCGGTCCGCCGAGGAGCGGTGCGAGCTTCGCCTCCAGCTCGGAGATCGGGTGCACCGCGTCGGCGCCGAAGACCTCGCGCGCCCGGTCGGGCCCGAGCCGCTCCCCGGTCCAAAGCTCCATCTCGGGCTCGCGCCCCTGCACGAAGAGGGTGAACTGCTCCCTTTCCCCCGGACGAAGCACCGCGACGGCGACCGGCTCGACGACGCCGGTCAGGTAGAACAGCTCGCTGTCCGGGCGATACGGGTGCTCCGTGTCCCGCGACCGGAAGAGCTCCGGAGCGGCGGGTAGCACGAGCACGCCGTCGTCCAGACCGGCCAGCGTCCGCTCGCGACGGCGGCGGAAGGTATCCGGGGAGAAACCTCCCAACGGCTCGTGCACTCTGGGCTCCTTCGGGACCGGGACGACGGGCCCCCGAAGCTAGAGAGGCCGCCGGGTAAGGTCCACGCCCGGCTGTCCCCTCTGGCCCGGGGCGTGCATTCCGGGTATGGACGATGCTCAAGGAGGGTAGAGGCGGCATGGCTCAGACTGGATCGTTGGAAAAGAAGACGGGCTCCGAACGGGCCGCGGGAGGGGCGCTGCGCGGGCTCGCGCGGCGTCTCCGCGACCTGGGCGTCTCGCGCGCCAAGGCGCTGCACGCCGCCCTCGGGCTCTACCTGACGGTCGCGCTCGGCCTCTCCATGCTCGCGCTCTGGGCGTTCGCCGGGCTCGCGGACGAAGTACTCGAGGGGGACACCGAAACGTTCGACCGCGCGGTCCTCACCTGGATCCACGCGCACGGGACCGGCTGGCTCGACACGAGCGCGATGGAGGTGACTGCGCTCGGGTCGTTCGTGGTGCTGGCGGTGATCGGGCTGATGGTGAGCGTGCTTCTCTGGCATCTCGAGAAGGAGCGTTACGTCGCGCTCATCTGGATCGCCGTCACCGGTAGCCTGGTGCTGAATCAGACCCTGAAGGCGGTGTTCCAACGCGCGCGCCCGGACGTGTTCGAGTGGCTCGTGGATGTCGGGTACCTGTCGTTCCCCTCCGGCCACGCCATGAACTCGATGGTGTTCTATACCGTGGTGTCGTACTCGATCGGCCACGTCGTCGGGCCGGGGCGGGCCCGCACCGCCGTCTATACGTTCGGAGCGATCCTGATCGGGGTGATCGGGTGGACGCGGATGTACCTGGGTGTGCACTACCCGTCCGACGTGATAGCCGGCTTCATGGTCGGCTTTGCCTGGGCGACCATCTGCGCGGTGTTGACCGAAGCGTGGGGAAAGCGGGTGGAGAACGGCTCGGCCAAGGGGTAATGCCGGGGCACGGAAACCCGTATAGCTTCCCCGCGATGATCCGCCCCACCCGTGCGCACCTGGCCGTACTGGCGCTCTCCACCCTTCCCTTCCTGCCTGCCGTCGCCGCCGCCCAACAGCCGGCCGCCCAGCAGCAGGAGGTCCGCGGGACGGTCACGGAAGGCTCGACCTTGGCGCCCATCGAGGGAGCGATGGTCCTGCTGCTCCTCGATCAGAGCGGCATCCGGATCGGTGGCGTGCTCAGCGCCGCCAACGGCCGGTTCCGCGTCCCGGTGCCGGCTCCGGGTCGGTATCGCCTCAGGGTGGACCGGATCGGCTACGGGAGCACCGACAGCGCCCCGTTCGACGTCGCCGCGGGCGCCAGCGTCCAGCAGAACGTCGAGAGCGCCGTGAAACCGGTCGAGCTCGCGGGCATCGACGTGAGCGCATCCAGCCGCCGCTGCGAGGTGAGACCCTCGGAGGGCCTGGCGACCGCCCGGGTCTGGGAGGAAGCGCGCAAGGCGCTCGACGCGGCGACGTGGACCAGCGACCGCGCGATCTACAACTTCACGTGGATGAAGTTCGATCGGACGATGGACGAGTATGCGCAGGCCGTTCTGTCCGAGAAGCGATCCTTCAGTCGTCAGTACTCGACGAACCCGTTCAGCGCGATCCATCCGGACACGCTACGAGCCAAGGGATACATCGAGATCCTCTCGAACGGCGACTAGCAGTACTGGGCTCCCGACGCGAACGTGCTGCTCTCCGACGCGTTCCTGGACACGCATTGCTTCAAGCTCCAGAGCGGGGAGCGCGAAGGGAGGGCGCTCATCGGGCTGACGTTCGAGCCGCTGGGCAACCGACGGCTCACCGACGTGTCGGGTGTCCTGTGGCTCGACCAGGCCACCGCGCGCCTCCTCTCGATCGAGTACCGCTACACGAACCTCCGGGAGGGTCCCGCCGATCACGACGCGGGGGGCGATCTGACACTCGTCAACCTCCCCAACGGGACGTGGATCGTGAAGGAGTGGAGCATCCGGATGCCGGTCATCACCGAGCTCCGGAATGCGCGCACCTCCAGGAGCACCTACCAGGTCACCGGCTACCGCGTGGAAGGGGCGGTCGTGCAGCGCGCGGTCACGAACACCGGCGAGGTCGTGATGGACGAGATCTCCACCGGCGTGCGCGGGACCGTCATCGACAGCCTGGGACTGCCCGCCAAGGGCGTGCGCGTGGTGGCGCGGGGCACCGAGGCGGAGACGTTCACCGATTCCCTCGGCGCGTTCAGACTGACCGGGTTGACCAAGGGGAGGTGGAAGATCGGGGTGTCGCTCCCGATGCTCGAGTTCGCCGGGGTCGATGCCAGCGTCGTGGACGTCGAGGTGGCGCAGTCCGGGATGACCCCGGTGCAGCTGGAGATCCCGCCCTTGAAAGCGACGTTCCTCGCGCTCTGCAGCGAGGAAGACATGTCGGTGGACGAGGTGGTCGTCCTGGGCCGGGTGCTGGGACTCGACGGCAACCCGGTGCCCGGAGCCGAAGTCCATGTCGCCTGGGAGTCGGTCGCGGGGATGTCGGATCGGAACGTCCGCATGGGCCTCACCGACTCGAGCGCACTGACCGACGACCGCGGTGCCTACCTCGTCTGCCGCGTGCCCGCCGACAACAAGATCCGGGTCCGGATCTGGGTGCTTCTCGGTGAACGGCGTTCGGAGGACCAGACGGTGACGCCCATGGCCGGTACCGCGGCCACCATCGCGACCGTCATCCTGCCCGACCCCCCCGCGCGCTGACCGGCTAGAACAAGAACCCGCCTTCCAGCACGATCCCGAGGTCAACGCTCGCGGGCGTCAGTCCGCGCACCAGCGTAACGCGCAGCCGCCGATCGCCGCCGACCTCACCCACGAACCGGGCCTCGTTCAGATCCTCCAGCCCGCGCAGCTCCGCCGACCGCCGCGTGTCGTGCTGTCCGACGGTCTCCAGCCAAACGCGCGCGCGCTCCCGATTCCAGCCCAGCCGCGCTGCGTAGAGCAGCACGTCCACCTGCTCCGGACGCGTGAGCCGCGTACCTAGGATGCCGATCCCGGCTTCCCCCACCGCCTCCACCGCTCGCCTCCGCACCCTGCCGCCGAAACCGCCGAAGAAGTCGGTCTGATCCCGGCCGAGCCCCTGCGCGTTGTCGGTGGTGGGCAGGCGAGTGCCGAAGCGCATGACGACGTCCACCGGGCTCGTGGGCGCCGTGAGCAGGACGGTGGTGGCGAAGCGGTGCTCACCCGTGTCCATGTGGCGTTCGCCGTTCGACGCGCGTGTGTCGGCTACCGGGGCGGCATAGACGGAGTCGTCCGAGAACGTCCGGGTCGCCACGCCGCCGATCTCGATGGCCACGCGTCCGAGCGTCCAGGTCCCCGTGTAGATCCCGACCTCGGTGAGCGTGCCCTGCGTGCCCGCGAGCGCGGCGCGAGCGCCCGCGTGGCGAGCCATGCCGACGCGAAGCACCGGTCCGTCGGACGACAGCGCGTCCCACGGGACCGGCTCGATCGGCCGGAGCTGAGCGGCCGCGGAGCCCGGAAGCAACGCTGCCGCGAGGAGGAGGACTCGACCCACCCCAGCCGAAGCGCTCAATCCGGCTCCGGTAGCGGATGCTGCACGATGACGAACTCCTCCACCGGGCGTCCTCCGATGAGGTGCTCCTGAACGATGCGCTCGAGCACCGGAGGGTGGCAGTTCCGGTACCAGGTGCCGTCCGGGTAGACCACTGCGATCGGTCCGTCCTGGCAGACGCGCAGGCAATTCGCCCTGGTGCGGTATACCCCGCCTTCGCCCGCGAGCCCGAGTTCCTGCAGGCGCTGCTTCAGGAAGTCCCAGGCTTCGATCGACTCCTTCCGGTCGGAGCACTTGGGTTTGGTCTGGTCGCAGCACAGGACAATGTGACGGTTGATCCGAGCGATCCCCAGGTCCTCGACCTTGTCGGCCAGGGCATCCGGATCGAACTCGTCCTTCTTCTTACCCAAGCGCTCCTCCGATCTGAACCCTGCGCGTGGCCTGCTGTCTGCTGAGGATGGCTCGCCCCCCCCGGCCACGTCTATACTTGCGTATGACCCGCAGACGCCTCCGCTCGTTCACTCGCGTCGCCCTTCTGGCTCTCGGGCTCTCGTGGCTCGCCGCGGGGCGTGCCGCCGCCCAGAACAGCTTCCGGGTGGGACTGAGCTTCGGAGGTACCGGCTTCGTGGGCGTGGTCGTGGAGAAGCTGTGGAACGATCGGGGCGTGGAACTGCTCGTCACCACGTTCTCCTTCCACGACGTCGGCGTCTCCGTGGTGGGCAAGCAGTACTTCGGCGCGTCGTGGCTCAAGCCCTCGGTCGGTGGCGGACTCTGGCTCCTGACCGGACGCACGCCCGATGGAACGGGGACAGCGTTGATCGCGCGCTTCCCGCTCGGCGCGGACTGGAAGATCTCCGGGCCGAGCCACCTGACGTGGGAGGTCAACGCGATGCGCGGGCTCTCGGTCCAGCGCCCCGATCCCGACGACGACTTTCCCATCACGCAGCGCGTCATCCCGATCCCCGCCATCGCCTACCGGGCGAGCTTCAACCAGTAGCCGTCCGGAACGCCGAAGCCCCTTCGCCGCGCGAGCGACGGAGGGGCTTCGTGCATGCTCGGTGTGCCGAGCTACTCGTAACGGAGCGCGTCGATCGGATCCAGGCGCGCGGCGCGCTGCGCCGGCCAGATCCCGAAGAAGAGCCCGATGAACGCCGAGAACGCCAGCGCGCCCACCACCGAGTTGGTGGCGACCACGGTCTGCCACCCCGCGACCCTGCTCATGATGCTGGCGGCCCCCACGCCCGCCCCGACTCCCAGCAGTCCGCCCAGGACGCACAGCACGAGCGCCTCCGTCAGGAACTGGAAGAGAATCGCGCGCCGCGTCGCGCCCATCGCCTTGCGCACGCCGATCTCGCGGGTGCGCTCGGTCACGCTCACCAGCATGATGTTCATGATGCCGATGCCGCCGACCAGCAGGCTGACGCCCGCGATTCCGGCGAGCAGCAGCGTGAACGTCTGATTGGTCTCGTTGAACGTGCTCAGCAGATCGGCCGCGTTCCGGATGTTGAAGTCGGCGCTGGCGCCGGGCTGGATCTTGTGCGCGCGGCGCAGGATCCGGTCGATCTCCCCGTACGCGCTGTTCAACTGATCCGCGGACTCCGTGGATGCATAGATCGCAGAGAGCCGCTCCCGCCCGCCGAACAGACGGTATTCCGCGGTCGAGATCGGGATGAAGAGCTGATCGTCGGGACGCAGGAACGCCGCCTCGCCCTTCTCGGCCAGCACGCCGATCACCTCGTAGGGCTGCCCCCGGAGCTGCACGGTCTTGCCGATCAGGAGGGTCGGCGGGATCTCGCCCAGGCTCTGGTTGACGTTGTGACCGAGGACGACCACGCGCCGCCGCCCCTCGACCTCGCCCTCGTTGAAGTAGCGCCCCGCGATCAGGTGATGATCGTAGATCTTGAAGTACTCGGGCCAGGTCCCGACCACCTGGTTGTTGGAGTTCCAGCGCTGGTACGAGAGCTGGATCCGGGCAGTCACCTCGGGAGCGACCGTGATCACGCCGTTCGATTGGGTCTTGAGCGCAATGGCGTCCGCGTCGCTCAGACGCTGGCCTCCCTCCTGCGAGATCCCCCCGAACGCCGCCTGGCCGGGGCGGATCGTGAGCACGTTGGTGCCCATGCGCGAGATCTGATCCTGCACGCGCCGCTGCGCGCCCTCGCCGAGGGCCACCATGGTGATCACGGCGGCCACGCCGATGATGATGCCCAGCGTCGTGAGCACGGCACGCATCACGTTCGCGCGAATGGCCCCCATCGCCACCATGACGATCTCGAGAATCAGCATCAGCGGGGCCCACCACCACCGCCGCCGCCGCCACCACCACCGGGACCGCCGCCGATGAACACCTGTCCACCGCCGAACCCGCCGGCGCCGGCGCCCTGCCGGACCCGGTTCAGGAACTGCGCCTGCTGCGCCTGCAGCTCGGCTGCGCCGAGCAGCGCGACCTGCGCTCCCTCTTCGACGCCGGACAGTACCTGCGTGTGGTCGTAGTCGTTGAGTCCGATCGTGATCGCCCTGGGCTCCGGCTTGCCCTCGGCGTTGATCACGAACAGGACG
>CAMCNM010000022.1 GCA_945876015.1 Gemmatimonas phototrophica | reverse complement strand
GAGCAGCAGCGCGTCGCGGTCGCGCGCGCGCTCGCGAACGATCCCTTCGTCCTGCTCGCGGACGAGCCGACCGGAAACCTGGACGAGCGCGCCACGCGCGGCGTGCTGCAGCTCTTCTGGGACATCAACGCGCACGGGATGTCGGTCGTGATGGCGACCCACGACCTCGAGCTGGTGCGCCAGTATCGCAACGCCCGCGTGCTCGAACTGGACCAGGGGCGTCTGGTCTACGACTCCGCCCCACTGGAGACGGCCTCCGCTTGACCCACGCGCTGCGCGAGGCGATCGCGGCGTTTCGCCGCGCTCCCGTGCTCACCGGCCTGTCGGCCGCGATGGTGGGCCTCGCCCTCTTCGTGGTCGCGCTCTTCTCGCTGGCCGCGTTCAACCTCCAGCTCGCGCTCCGGACGTTGGAGGAGCGGGTCGAGGTGGTCGCCTACCTACGCGAGGGCACGACGGCCGCCGAGATGGAGATCGCGCGCACCGAGCTGGCCCAGCTGCCCGAGGTGGTCGAGGTCCGCTACGTCACCAAGGACGAGGCGCTCGAGCGCGCCCGGCGTGACCTTCCCGGCTTCGGCGAGCTGTTCGTCTCCGACGAGGTGAACCCCCTGCCCGCCTCGCTCGAGGTCCGGCTGCGGGACGGCACCCGCACCGAGACCGCGGTGACGCAGATCGCCGGCGTCGCGGACGACTATCCGTTCGTGGAAGACGTGCAGTACGGGCGCGAATGGGTGGACAAGCTGTTCACGCTTCGACGCATCGCCGGCTTCACCACCGCGGTCCTGGGCGGCGCGTTCGGTGCGGTCGCCGCGCTGATCATCGCGACCGCGCTCCGCATCGCGATCTTCGCCCGCAAGGACGAGATCTACATCATGCGCCTGGTGGGCGCGCGCAATGGCTTCATCCGGCGCCCGTTCCTGGTGGAAGGCGCGATGGCGGGCCTCGCGGGCGGTGCGCTCGCGCTGCTCCTCACCTGGGCCACCTACCGCGCGGTCACACAGTTCCTGTTCGAGGTCACATGGATACCGTTGGCGTGGGCGGCGGCGGTCGTCGCCGCGGGCGCCGCGTTCGGCATCCTCGCCAGCGCGATCGCGGTGCGCCGCCACCTGCGCGAGGTGTGACGATGGGCGCCCGGAGCACTCCGCTCGCCGCCCTCGGCACGGCCACGCTCGCCCTCGCGCTCGCCCTTCCCGCGGCGGCCGTCGCACAACAGCCGGTCGATCTCGTCAGGGAGATCCAGGAGAGCCAGCGGCGTCTGGAGAAGATCCGCGCGGAGCGCTCGAGCCTCCAGGAGGAAATGGAGTCGGTGCGGTCGCGGGCGAAGGACGTCTCCGCGGAGCTCGCCAACGTGGAGCGCCGGCTGTCCGGGTCGCGCTCCGTCCTCGCCGAGGTCCAGTTCCAATCGGACGCGGTCGCGGACCGCATCGAGACCAACAACCGAGAGCTCGTCCAGACCCGCGAGCGGCTGGGCGAGAGCAATGCCACCCTGCGACGCCGGCTGCGCGACATCTACGAGATGGGCAACCTCCACACCATGCGCGTGCTGCTCGGCGCGGACTCGTTCACCGACCTGCTCAACCGGTACCGCTACCTGCGCATGATCGCGACCTACGACCGCTCGCTGGTGGACCGGGTCACGCAGCTCGAAGACGAGCTGGTCATGCACGACCGTCAGCTCCAGCAGGACTTTGCCGAGCTCGGGCGTCTGCGTCAGTCGCGGATGGGCGAGGTGGCCGAGCTCAGGTCGATCGAGGACGAGCACCAGCGTGCGCTCGAGCAGTTCCGCGGCCGCGAGCGCCAGGCGCAAACGCGCCTCGAGCAGCTGGAGGAGGACGAGACCCGGATGACCGGCCTGATCGACGGGCTCGAGAAGCGCCGGGTGGACGAAGCCCGCCGCGTCGCCTCGACCGGGGCGAGCTTGGCGGCACCGAGCCTCGCCGCGGCCGACGCGGGCACGCTCGAATGGCCGGTGGACGGCCCGCTCGTATATCGCTTCGGACGGGAGCGGAGACCGAACGGGACGGTGCTGCGCTGGAACGGCATCGGCATCGCGGCCGTAGCGGGCACGCCCGTGCGTGCGGTGAAGGCGGGCACGGTCGTGCTCGCCGGTGCGTTCGAGGGTTACGGTCCGACGGTGGTGCTGAGCCACGGCGACGGCTTCTACACGCTCTATCTCTATCTCGAAGACGTGGGCGTGGTGGAAGGACGACGCGTCGAGGCCGGACAGGTGGTCGGCACGGTGGGCGGCACCGGCACGCCGGAAGGGCCCCACATCGAGTTCCAGGTGCGGGCGCCGCAGGGCGGATCCCCGCAGGCGCAGGACCCCCTGCGCTGGCTGCGCGCGAAGGCCGGAGTCCGTTGAGCGGGACCCTGCATCCGCTCTGGGGCCACGAAACGGAGCGCCGCATGCTCGCGCGTGCGCGGCGTGAACAGACCTTCCCCTCGTCGCTCCTCTTCCACGGCGCGCGCGGAGTGGGCAAGCAGCGGCTCGCCCTGTGGACCGCGCAGCTCCTCCTGTGCGAGGCCCCCGCCGAAGATCCGTGTGGGAAGTGTCACTCGTGCCGGCTGGTGCTCGGGCTCCAGCACCCCGACCTGCATTGGCACTTTCCGATGGTCCGCCCCAAGGGAGCGACGGGCGACCGGCTCGGACCCGCCCTCGAGGAAGCGCGCGCGGAGCGGCTGGAGGCGGACCGCGCGAAGCCGATCCGCTTCATCAACCTGGTCGAGCCCAACGGGATCTACCTCGCGGCGATGCAGGGACTCCGGCGCCGCGCCCAGACCCGTCCCTCGATGGGCGAGAACCAGATCTTCGTGGTCGGCGACGCCGAGGCCATGGTCTCGCAGGAGGCGAGCCCCGAGGCGGCCAACGCGCTGCTCAAGCTGCTCGAGGAGCCCCCGCCCGGAACGCGCATGATCTTGACCTCGAGCGAGCCCGGCCGCCTGCTGCCGACCATCCGCTCGCGCACCGTGCCGATCCACGTCAGCCGGCTCCCGCGCGAGATGGTGAAGCGCTTCCTGGTCGAACAGGCGGGGTTCGACGCAGCCGCGGCCGGGCGAGTCAGCGCGATGGCCGACGGCTCGATCGGGCGCGCCCTCGGCTTCCTTCCGGACGAGGAGGGCGACACGCCGCTCGAGACGCTGCGGATCAAGGCGCTCGACCTGGTGCGCGCGGCGCTGTCGCGGAAGCAGTCCGAGGCGTTTCGCGTGGCGCTCTCGTTCTCGCCGACCGGCGGCCGCTCGCTGGTCGAGTTGCTCGACTTCCTGGATCAGGCGATCCGGGACGTCGCCGCGGTCGCGGCCGGAGCGCCCGAGCGCGCGGTCAACCCCGAGATCGCGTCGGCGCTCGAGCGCGGCAGGGGCGAGGCGCTCCCCCACCCCACCGATGCCGCGCGCTGCCTGGCCGTCATCGAGCGCTGCCGTGAGCTCGCGCGCGGCAACGTGAACCCGCAGCTGCTCGTGGCCGGTCTGATCGCAGAGATGCGCCGCTGCCTCGCGGGCCAGAGCACCGCGGCCGTCGGGATCATCCCATGACGACGAAGAAGGACGACCCGACCGGCCCCGCCGGCCTGACCCACCTCGACGCGTCCGGACAGGCACGCATGGTGGACGTTTCCGCCAAGCCGGCGACCCGCCGCCGCGCGGTCGCGGAGGGACGGATCCGCATGGCCGCCGAGACCGCACGCAGGGTCGCCGCAGGGGACGCGCCCAAGGGCGACGTGCTCGGCACCGCGCGGCTCGCGGGGATCATGGCGGGCAAGCGGGCTTCCGAGCTCATCCCGCTCTGTCACCCGCTGCCCGGCGCCACCGTGTCGGTGGAGCTGAGCGTGGACGCCGCGCTGCCCGGAGTGGTCGCGCGCGCGGAGGCGGTCGTGGACGCATCGACCGGAGTCGAGATGGAGGCGCTCACCGCGGTGAGCGTCGCGCTGCTCACCGTCTACGACATGGCGAAAGCGCTCGACCGCGGCATGGTGATCGAGGGCGTGCGGCTGCTGCTGAAGGAAGGAGGCCGCTCGGGTCGCTGGGAGGCGGAGTAGTCGTCCGCAGCGGCTCGGTCTCCTGCTGGCGATCTTTGGACGCGGGGGCGGGTTACCAGAGGGACGTACTTCGCCAGACAACAAGGAGTTCGGCATGGGTCGCTTCCCCTTCCCGTCGATCGGTCCGCGGTCGTTCTCCCTGCTCACCGCCTTCCTCGTCCTGGCCGCCCCCGCGTCTGCACAGACCCCGGATCCCCGCGTGGAACTGGGGGCCGGTCTCCAGGACGCCGGTGAGGCAATCTGGAACATGCGGGTCCTCTCGAAGACCCCGACCCCGCCCGCCTTCCAGGGCGGCGTCAACTCGGATCTCGCGTTCACGGGGAATTACGCGATCCAGGGGAATTTCGCGGGCTTCCAGGTCTGGGACATCTCGAACCCAGCCCAGCCGACGCTGGTGAACGCCTACGTCTGTCCCGCGTCGCAGAGCGACGTCTCGGTGTACCGGAACCTCCTCTTCGTCTCCGGCGAGGACATGGCGGCCCGCCTCGACTGTGGGACCGCAGGCGTCAGGGAGCCGATCAGCCCGGAACGGCTGCGCGGCATCCGCATCTTCGACATCACCGACATCCGGCAGCCGAAGTACGTCGGCAACGTGCAGACCTGCCGCGGGTCCCACACGCACTCGCTCCTGATCGATCCGCGGGACACAGAGAACGTCTACGTCTACGTGTCGGGATCTTCCCCGGTGCGGCCCGGGGAGGAGATGCCCGGATGCTCTGCACTGCAGCCGAGCGAGGACCCGGGCTCGGCCCTCTTCCGAATCGAGGTGATCAAGGTTCCGGTGGCACATCCCGAGCAGGCGGCCATCGTGAGCTCGCCCCGCCTCTTCAGCGGCCTGTTCGAGCCCCCGCAGCACGGCGAGGCACCCGACGACCTCGCCGCGGTCGAGCTCGCACGGCAGGAGGGTAAGTTCGTCTTCCCGGTCCACGGGGAGATGTACGTCCTCCCGGACCAGTTCATCGCGCCCTGGCTCGACAGCATGGTGGTCCGACGCGGTGGGACGGGGACTCCGACCGCCGCAGACAGCATCGCGCTCAGCTCGGCGCTTCCGGCGATCATCGCGGGACTGCTCGGCGAGCCGCTCGAGCCGGTGCCGGGCCCGCGCCCCGGACCGACCCAGTGCCACGACATCACCACGTATCCGGCGATCGGTCTGGCCGGGGGCGCGTGTGAGGGCTACGGCTTCCTGCTCGACATCAAGAACCCGGCCGATCCCAAGCGCCTCATGGCGGCGTCCGACTCGAACTTCTCGTACTGGCATTCCGGCACGTTCAACAACGACGGGACCCAGGTCCTATTCACGGACGAGTGGGGCGGGGGCGGCGGGCCCAAGTGTCGCGCGACCGATCCCAAGGAGTGGGGGGCCAACGCGATCTTCGACATCGTGAACGGCGAGCTCCGGTTCCGGAGCTACTACAAGCTGCCCGCGGCACAGACCCCGCAGGAGAACTGCGTTGCGCACAACGGATCGCTCATCCCGATCCCGGGGCGTGACGTGATGGTGCAGTCCTGGTACCAGGGTGGGATCTCGGTCTTCGACTGGACCGATTCGGCGCGCCCGCAGGAGATCGCGTTCTTCGATCGCGGTCCGATCAGCACGGAGCGGATGTCGATGGGTGGGTCCTGGTCCGCCTACTGGTACAACGGCGTCATCGTCAGCTCGGAGATCGCCCGCGGTCTCGACGTCATGGAGCTCACGCCGAGCTCCTTCCTCTCGCAGAACGAAATCGACGCGGCCAAGACGGTGCGGTTCGACCAGTTCAACCCGCAGAGCCAGCAGCGATTCGTGTGGCCGCCCTCGTTCGCGCTGGCGCGGGCCTACCTGGACCAGCTCCAGCGGTCCAACGGGCTGGCCGCTGATCGCATCGCGACCGCCCGCCAGGGTCTCGCCACCGCGGAAGCGGCCGGAGGCACCCAGCGCCGACAGGCGTTGATCAGGTTGGTGGCGCAGATCGGACCCGGGACGGATGCGGCAAAGGTGCGGATGCTGGTCTCCACCGTGGAGGCGCTGGCCGGGACTCCCTGAGGCGGGGCGGTAGGTTCAACGCCGATGCCGGATACGTGAACGGCGCTGGGGGCCGCCCCCTCTTCACCGGCTAAGTTAGCCCGTGATTCTCCGAGCGGCCGAGTCAGAGCGCGGAGATCCGGCGCGCCCGGAGAGCGGCCTGAAGGAGACCCGACTGCCCCCGTTGAACCGTCGCCACATCGGTCTCCAGGGTTTGAGCCCCGCGACGCCGCGCTCGGCGCAGTCCCGCTCGTGGCGCGTGACGAAGCTACGGTGATCAGGACGGAGGGGTCGCCACCTCGCCGTGGTAGGACGCCCCGCCATACGGCATCACCGCTCCGGGGCCGACCACGGGACCTGGGGTCGGGGTCCGGACCGCGAAGTCCCGGTAGCGGTCAAGGGAACGCTTCAGGAGGTCCCAATGGCGCCGCGGGTCCAGGTCGCCATAGAGCACACCCGTGGTCTTGTAGTGACCCGGGTTGTGGTGGGCTCCGTGGTAGCAGGTAGAGCCGCCCATCGCGATCGCTGCGACTCCCTCGGGAAGCCGGACCCAATGCTTCTCACCGCCGAATTCGGTGGTGACGAAGAAGCAGCGGTTGCGGGTCACCTCATCGTCGGGTCGGCAGAAGATGATCCGGTAGTACATCGGTTCGACGATCCGGAACGTCTCGTACCAGGTGACCGAGTTGTTCTCCCCGAATACGTCGAGGTGTTCGGCGACCGACGAGTTCTGGGTCACCAGACTGAAGTCGTGGATCCGGTTGAAGGGAAGCGCGTCCACCCAGTCGACCAGAGCGGGAAAGCGAAGGCGAAACTCGGGGTCCCAATCGAACCGGGTGCCCTGCGCGATGCTCCGGAGCCGCGGGTCCGAGGGGTACAGGACGAGCTCGTCGCCCATCACCGGCTTACGAGCGTGGCAGAGGACGTAGCGGAGGAGGTTGCCGTTGAAGGCGCATTCCTCGCACCGGCTCTGCGCGAAGTCCCGCATGTCGTCGATCAACACGGACATGGGCGGCAGGTCCAACGGGATGACGACGTAATCCTCGTACATGGGTCTCCCTGAAGTCAGTCGGACGCGAGGTGACGGCGCTCCCAATCCTCGAAAGATTGGGCGGCGCGGGAATCGCGGCCCGCAACGCGCAGCGGGGTGCGTCCCGCCGCCCGCAGGGCGTTGTCGATGAACGACCGCGAGCTCGACACCTCGGCGGACTCCGGTCGAGTGCCCGCGGTCGCGCTGAAGCCGAGATCCATGCTCTAACGCACATCGGGGCTGCGATTCACGTAACTCGCGTGGAAGGTGAGGTTGCTCATCAGGAGCACGTCCCCGGCGCGCATCGGCATGGCCACCGGCGTGCCTCTGCGAGAGCCCGCTCGGCGATGCGTCGGTACATGTCGGGCCGATACTGCCCAACGAAATACTCGCCGTCCTCCTGGGCCACGAACTCCGCGCCGGGATTGATGTCCCGAAGCGACGCGAGCAGGTCCCGACTATAAACGGAGTGGAAAACGACCCGGGCGGCGCGCAAACAGCGGTCGGCTTCTCGGGTGAGATGATCGAGCGCGCGCAGACCGCAGCCGATCAGCGTCAGGTGGGAGAGGTTGGACACCGGGTACTGGTGAGCGGAGGGCCCCGACCCGCCCGGTCGGGGCCCGAGAACGTCAGGCGCTCGTGACCAGGCTCAGAACCAGCACCTCGATTCCGACCCGTTCCCGCTCACCGCGGATCCACACGCCGAAGATCAGGTCCCCGACAAGAGCGGCCGTGCGGTCGTCCAGCTCCGCGCGGCGAACCTCGTGGACCTGGGCCAACTCGTACGCGCCGCGGGCCGTCTTCACCGGCCCGACGACCTGACCCGGCGAGGCGCGGAAGACCGCGACCGCCAGCGCTGGATCCATGTTCATCCGGAGCACGAAACCCACGCCGAACCCGCTCACCGTCACCGCGACCGCCACCGGGAGCCTGGCGCAGCAGCTGGCGTTCGTGGTACAGCCCAGCAACGTGGTCGCCGGTGCCAGCATCGCTCCCGCGGTCACGGTCCAGGCGAGGGATGCGTTGGGCGCGCTGGTCACCGCCTTCACGGGCAACATCACGATCGCGCTGGGCGCGAACCCGGGGGGGGCGACCCTCTCGGGAACGGTCACCGTCGCCGCGGTCGCGGGGGTCGCGACGTTCAACAACCTCTCGCTCAACCGCGCGGGCACCGGATACCAGCTCACGGCCACATCGGGATCGTTCCAGCTCGCCACCTCGGGCCCATTCGACGTCGCGGCGGCGGCCCCTGCCCTGCTGACCTACACGACGAGCCCGTCCAACGCAGTGGCGGGAGTGGCCATCGCTCCGGCGATCGTCGTGCAGGCAATGGACGCATTCGGGAACAGCACGACCGCGTTCACCGGCAACGTCACGCTCGCCCTGGCCGTGAACCCTGGAGGCGCCACTCTCTCTGGTACCACCACGGTCGCGGCTGTCGGGGGCGTGGCGACCTTGAGCAATGTGAGCTTGAACAAGGCCGCGAGCGGCTACACGGTGTCCGCGGCCGCCGCGGGCCTGATCGGAATCGTAAGCGGCCCGATGACGATCACCGCCGCCGGTGTGGGCCAGCTTGCCTTCACCGTTCAGCCGGTCGGTTCCGCGGCGGGCGCGCCGATCGTTCCCGCCGTCCAGGTGAGCGCACAAGACGCGTTCGGAAACCTGGTGTCGGGCTTCACCGCGAATGTCACCGTCGCGATCGGCGCGAACCCCGGAAGCTCGACCCTCACGGGCACAACCACCGTCGCGGCCGTAGCCGGAGTCGCGACGTTCTCGGATCTCGCCCTCAGCGCCACCGCGAGCGGCTACACACTGACCGCCGCGTCCGGTGTCCTGACGGGGACCAGCGCGACCTTCCCGATCGGGTCCGCGATCATCGCCTGGGTCAATGCAGGCGGTGGTAACTGGTCTACGGCCTCCAACTGGAGTCTGAACCGGGTGCCGCAGCCGGGCGATTCCGTGGTCATCGCGCTCGCGGGCACCTACTCGGTCACCCTCGACGCCAGCCCTACGGTCGGTTTCCTCTACCTCGGCGGCGCGAGCGGAACCCAAACCTTCTCGATGTCGGCGCGGACGCTCACGGTCGCCGGGGGAATCGTGGCGGGACCAAACGGCGCCATGCTCGTGACCACATCGACCATCAACGGCCTGCTGGTGAACCAGGGGACGCTGGTCGCGCAGGGGAACAGCACGATGGCGGGTTCGTTCATGGGGACGGCGGGCTCTACGCTACGCGTGCAGGGGAGCCCCTCGGGGTTCGCAAGCCCCACGGTCACGAGCGGCTTCACGAACAACGGCCTGATCGAGATCACCGAGGTCGCGGGCGCCTACGGGTCGCAGCTCACGGTGAGCGGGACGCTCACCAACGCGGTCGGGGCGTCGATCACGTCGCTGGTGGGGGCCGGAGGCGCACGCACGCTGAGCGCGGAGTTGAACAACCAGGGCACGCTGACGGTGAGCGGGGCTCAGGGCCTCACGCTCAGCCGGGCGAGCGCAGCACATGTCAACAGCGGAACGATCGACCTGACCGGCGGGAGCCTGACGATCACGCAGTCGGGCACGACGCCGAGCCTGACGAACACGGGGACGCTGAACATCGCGGCGACGCGCACGCTCGGGATGTCGGGTGGGGTGTTCGACCAGAACGCGGGCACGCTGACCGGCACGGGCACGCTGAGCCTGGCCTCGCTGACGTGGAACCTGACGCCGGGCTTCACGAACGCGACTACCTCGCTGGCGCTGTCGTCGGTGACGGTGAATGGCCCGGGCACGCTGACGAACGCGAGCCTGCAGACGCTGACGGTGTCGAGCTCGACGATCAACGCGCCGCTGGTGAACCAGGGGACACTGATCACGCAGGGGACGAGCACGATCGCGGGGTCGTTCACGGCGTCGGCGGGCTCGACGCTACGGGCTCAGGGGAGTCCGGTCGGGTTCGGCAACCTCACGGTGAGCAGCGGCTTCACAAACAACGGCCTGATCGAGATCACCGAGGTCGCGGGCGCCTACGGGTCGCAGCTCACGGTGAGCGGGACGCTCGTCAACGCGGTCGGCGGGACGGTCAGAACGCTGACCGGTTCCGGCGGCTCGCGTACACTCGTGACCAATCTGGACAACGACGGCACGCTCAGCCTGACCCCCGGGACGGCTGGAACCCTGACCCTCACGGGGAGCCTGAGTGGGGACGGGACCATCGACATGGACATCGGCGGGCTCACGGCAGGCTCCCAGTATGATCGGCTGAACATGTCCGGCGCGCTCACCCTCGGGAACACCTTCCTCAACGTTCTTCTGTTCGGGGGATTCACACCGGCAGTGGGTAATTCCTTCACCATCATGACCTTTGCGTCCGCCACCGGCGGCTTCGCGGTAGCCAACCTGCCGTCGGGATTCGGCCCATATCAGCTGAACGCCACGACCCTCGTGGTCTCCGTTCCGCTTCCCTGAGCATAGCCGACGCCCAAAGCGAGCCAGTGCGTGGCCCAGCGATGAGGTCATGGGGGCGCGCCGACCAG
Organism: Gemmatimonas phototrophica; assembly: GCA_945876015.1. Taxonomy (GTDB): domain Bacteria; phylum Gemmatimonadota; class Gemmatimonadetes; order Longimicrobiales; family Gaopeijiaceae; genus UBA2988. The sequence goes on along the minus strand of CAMCNM010000022.1, from coordinate 2,998 downwards.
GCGCTGTTTCTGGAGCCGCGCATCCACGAAACTCGCCCAGTCCCCGGGATTCGCGGTGCGATCGTGCGGCGTCGGGTCGGCCTCGAACCGCGCTATGAGTTCAGCTCCGCGGAATCAGCGCGTCGATCGCCTTCAGGAGCCGCTCGACGACCTGATGGGTGGCGCCCGAGCCCATCAGGCCGACGCGCCAGATCTTACCCTTAGCGGGCCCCAGCCCGCCGCCCACCTCGATTCCGTGCTGTTCGAGCAGCGCCTTTCGAAGCGGACCTTCCTCCCGTCCTCCGGGAAGGCTCGCGGACGTGAGCTGCGGCAGCCGGTAGCCCTCCTGCGCGAACAGCTGGAAGCCCCGCTCCACCATCGCGGCCTGGAGCGCCGCGCCGACCTCCGCGTGGCGTCGCCAACGCGCCTCGAGGCCATCCTCCTCCACCATCGTTAGCCCCTCGTGGAGGGCGTACACCATGTTGATCGGCGCCGTGTGGTGATAGCGCCGCTCTTCGCCCAGATACGCCGCGATCAGATTGACGTCGAGGTACCAGCTCTGACAGGGCGCGCGCCGTGTGGCGATACGATCCATCGCGCGCGCCGAGAACGTGATCGGCGCGAGACCGGGCGGCACACCGAGGCACTTCTGCGTCCCCGAGTAGCAGACGTCGATCCCGATCTTGTCCACCTCGACCGGCAGCCCGCCCAGCGAGGTCACCGCGTCCACGAGCAGCAGCGTGTCGGTGCGGGACACCGCCGCGCCGATCTCGTCGAGCGGTTGGCGCACTCCGGTGGACGTCTCGGCGTGGACCACCGCGAGCACCCGCGTGTCCGGATGCGCCCGTAGCGCCTCGAGCAGCCGTTCCGGCGGCACGATGGAGCCCCATTCCGCTTCGACCGCGACGACCTCCGCGCCCATGCGCTTCGCCATCTCGACCAGGCGCCCGCCGAACACCCCGTTCACACCGATGATGACGCGATCTCCGGGCTCGACCACGTTCGCGAGCGCGGCCTCCATCCCGGCCGATCCCGTTCCCGAGATCGGAAACGTCATCCGGTTCCTGGTCCCGAATGCCTTGCGCAGACCCTCGCTCACCTCGTCCATGATGCGCAGGAACTGAGGGTCGAGGTGGCCGAGCGTAGGCCGCGCGAGCGCCTCCAGAATGCGCTCGTGCACGGGCGATGGGCCGGGGCCCAGGAGCAGACGAGGCTCGATCGAGAGTTTCGCGGGCATGTGGTTGCTTTTTGTGGAGCGGAGAGCGCCCGAGCCGGACGCTAGAGGTGATAGTTCGGCGCTTCGCGCGTGATCGTGACGTCGTGCGGATGAGACTCGCGCAGTCCCGCCGCGGTCTGGCGCACGAACCTGGCCTTCTCGCGCAGCTCGACCAGCGTCGCCGCGCCGCAGTATCCCATGCCGCTCCGCAGGCCGCCCGCGAGCTGGAAGATCACGTCGGCCACCGGCCCCTTGTACGGCACGCGCGCCTCGATCCCCTCGGGGACGAGCTTGCGCGCTTCGGCCTGGAAGTAGCGATCCGCAGATCCATCCTCCATCGCCGAGAGCGAGCCCATGCCGCGCACGGTCTTGAAGCGGCGTCCTTCGAGCAGGAACGCTTCGCCCGGCGCCTCGTCGGTACCCGCGAACATCGAGCGCATCATCACGGTCTCGGCTCCGGCCGCCAGCGCTTTCACGATGTCGCCCGAAAACTTGATGCCACCGTCGGCGATGATCGGCACCCGACCGGCGGCGCCGTCCACCGCGTCCATCACGGCGGTGAGCTGCGGCAGGCCGATACCCGTGACCACCCGCGTCGTGCAGATCGAGCCGGGTCCCACGCCCACCTTGACCGCGTCCACGCCGCGCTCGACCAGCGCCGCGCACCCGGCCGCCGTGCCGACGTTGCCGGCGATCAGCTGCACGTCGGGCAGCGCCTCGCGGATCTTCGCCACCGCGCGCAGCACGCCTTCCGAATGCCCGTGCGCGGTGTCCACCACGATCACGTCCACCCCCGCCTCGAACAGCACCCGGGCCCGCTGGAGATCGTCGTCGGAGGCCCCGATCGCGGCGCCTACGCGCAGCCGGCCATGCTCGTCCTTGCAGGCCATCGGATATTGCCGGCGCTTGAAGATGTCCTTGACCGTGATGAGGCCCTTCAGCTTCCCGTGCTCGTCCACCACCGGAAGCTTCTCGATGCGGTGCTGGTGCAACACCTTCTCCGCGTCGTCGAGCGTCGTGCCCACGGGCGCGGTGACGAGGCGCTCGCTCGTCATGACGTCGCGGATCGGGCGGTTCATGTCGGTCTCGAATTGCATGTCGCGATTCGTGATGATGCCCACCAGCCGGTCGTTTTCGTCCACGATCGGCACACCGCTGATCGAGAAGCGGGCCATCAGCATGTGCGCCTGACGGAGGGACGCGGAGACGCCCAGCGTGATCGGGTTCAGGATCATCCCGCTCTCGGAGCGCTTCACGCGGTCCACCTCTTCGGCCTGCTTGTCCACGGACATGTTCTTGTGGATGAAGCCGAGCCCGCCTTCGCGCGCCATCTGGATCGCCATCTGCGATTCGGTCACCGTGTCCATCGCGGCCGACAACAGCGGGATGCGCACGATGACCCCGCGCGTCACGCGCGACTGCAGGTCGGTGTCCTTGGGGTGGACGAGCGAGTGGCCCGGGATGAGCAGGACGTCATCGAACGTGAGGGCTTCCTTCACGATCCGCGCGGACGCCGGGACCGTCTGGTCCTCACGTGTTGGATCTACGATTCGCACCGCTCTCTGCTGCGCCTCAGCCATGGTTCTCACCCCCCGCCGTCTTCATATGCCTAGCTATGCGCAACGCCCGCCCCTCCGTCGGACCCCACGGGGGCCTCGGGAAGGACGGGCGCTGGTTACCTGTCGAATGACCGCTCGTTCCATGGGAGAGTTTATCGGCCGCCTGCGAGGGGTGTCAACTCCCCTTCGCGTCTCCGGGAAGCTCCTTGGCCCGCGGCGGACGAGGCGCGGTCTTGCCCCCTTC
>CAMCNM010000021.1 GCA_945876015.1 Gemmatimonas phototrophica | reverse complement strand
ACCGAACTCGCGGCCGTTCCGCAGCAGCTTGAGGAAGTCCCCCGCGCTGTTACCGCCCGTCACGATCAGGATGTCCGTGATCCCGGCGTTCACCAGCTGCTGGATCGGATAGTAGATCATCGGCCGGTCGTAGACCGGGAGGAGGTGCTTGTTGGTGACCCGCGTCATCGGGAGAAGACGGGACCCGAGACCACCGGCGAGGATGACTCCTTTCACGCGCGCGACCCGTCCCTCTGGAAGGCGATCGCCCCCTCGATGATGTCGTCGAGCGAGCGGCCGGGACGCCAGCCGGTGACCCGCGTGATCTTGGAGATGTTGGGCTGTCTGCGGTCCATGTCCTCGAACCCGCCCCCGTACGCGGTCTCATAGGGGATCAGCCGGAGCCGCGACTTCGACCCGCTCCGCTCGATCACCTTCTCGGCCAATCCACGAATCGTGATCTCCTGCTCGACGCCGATGTTGAAGATGTCCCCCACGGCCGCGTCGGACTTCATGAGGCCCGTGATCGCGTCCACCGTGTCCTCGACGTGGCAGAAGCACCGGCGCTGCTCGCCGTCTCCGTAGACGGTGAGCTCCTCGCCGGCGAGCGCCTGCCGCACGAAGGTGGGCAGCACAATGCCATACTCCCCGGTCTGGCGTGGCCCCACGATGTTGAAGAAGCGGCCGATGATGACGGGAAGGCCGTGTTCCGCGTGGTACGCCACGCCCAGGAACTCGTCAATCTCCTTGGTGCACGCATACGCCCAGCGCCAGTTGCGCACGCTCCCCATCACCCGGTCGTGATCCTCGTCCAGATTCTCGCCGCCCTTCCCGTAGATCTCCGACGTGGACGCGACGAAGACCTTGGTCCGGTGCCGGTTGCAGAGATCGAGAATGATCTCGGTGCCGCGCACGTTGGTGGTGATCGTGGTGACGGGATGCTCGAGCACGCGCTTCACGCCGACCACGGCCGCCAGATGGACGACCTCGCGCACGCGCGCGATGACGTCGCCCAACATCGGATAGTTGAGGACCGAGTCCACGATGACGTGAAGCTTGGGATGGGACCGGACGGCGCTCAGGTTGTCCAGACGACCGGTGGACAGGTCGTCCACCACGTAGACGTGGCGATCTTCCTCGAGGAACCGCTCGACCAGATGGGACCCGATGAAGCCTGCGCCTCCGGTCACCAGCACGGGTTCGGGCACGGGTTCCGCCATCACTCCTCCGCTTCGGGTTGGCGGGAAGCTACCGGAGGGACGACGGGGGAGCCAGCCACTTTTCCCGGAACTCGTCGAGAAGCGGGGCGGGTCCGGCGAGAAAGTCCGTCAGGCGCGGATCGGGGCAGTTGAACGTGGGCTCCGATCCGTCCGCGTGGAGCACGACCCCACCCGCGGCACGCATCAACGCGGCGCCCGCCGCGACGTCCCACTCGCTCTTGGGGGTGAGGGTCCACGTGGCGTCGGCCAGGCCCGCCGCAACGAGGCCCAGCTTGTAGGCGACCGAGCCGCAGGGACGCACGCTGAAGGGCGCGCTCTCGAACCGCTTCCACTCCCCGCGCTTGACCTCGCTCCGGCTCGCCAGGACGGTGGCACCGGCCAGCCCGGACGATCCCATGACTGCCCGCGCCCCGTTCAGGGTCACGCCCGACCCGACGCCACCCAGGATCGTCTGTCCGGTGGCCGGATTCATGATCCCCCCCGCGACGGCGATTCCGTCCTCGACCAGGCCGATCGAGACGCACCACTCGGGGATCCCCTGGACGAACTCCTGCGTGCCGTCGATCGGGTCCACCACCCAGACGCGCGAGTGGGAGATGCGCTCCGCGTCGTCCGCCGTCTCCTCGGAGAGCCAACCCTCGCCGGGGCGCGGCAGCGTCTCGTGCAACACGCGGTTCACCGCCAGGTCCGCCTCGGTGAGCGGATCCCCGCGCTCCTTCAGGACGTGGGCGACCGCGCCCGCCGTGAAGGGACGCAGCGCCTCCGCGGCACGCTCGAGAGCACGGGCAATGCGCGTGAGGTCGTCGGTGGTCAAGCTTGGATGCGGCGGTGGGGGGTTCGATGCACGCGCGGAAGGTATCCGAAGCGAAGGAAGGGTCAACCGGCGACGCCGGCCCGCTCCATTTCCTCCCGGTACAGGGCCGCCATGTCCGAGCACAGGCGCTCGACGGAGAAGCGGGCGACCACCTGGTCGCGCGTGGCGTCGTCCACCCGCCGCTCGAACGCCCGCCTGACCGCAACCGCGACCGCTTCGGGCTCGGCCTCGTCCACCAGCTCGCCCAGGCGACCCTCCTCGAGCACTTCCGCGACGCCCCCCACGGCAGTCGCGGCCACCGGGATGCCGGACGCCAGCGCTTCCAGCAGCGCGACCGGCGTGCCCTCGTCCCGCGAGGTGAGCGCGACCACATCCATCGCCGGGTAGAGCTGCGGAAGATCGCGCCGCCAGCCCAGCCACATCACGCGATTCTCGATCCCGAGTCGGCGCGAGCGCTCGCGCAGCGCTTCCTCTCGATCCTCGCCACCTCCCACCACGAGGAGCCGCCAGGGCGGGCCGTCCATCCGGGCGAGACGCGCGAAGCCGTCGAGCATGAGCTCGTGGTTCTTGACCTCGACGAGCCTCCCGACGATGCCGACGACGCGCTCGTCGGAACCGATGCCCAGGCCGGCACGCGTGGCGGCTCGCGTGCGTGCCGGATCGACCTCACGAAAGCGTCCGAGCTCGAGCCCGAGCGAGATCACCGCGAACTTGCTCGCATCGGCGATCTCGAGGCGCTCGGACATCTCGCGGCGCTGCGCGCTGGTGAGCACGATCAGCCGGCTCGACGCGCGCGCGAGACGGCGCTCGACCTCGAGGAACGCGCGGGTCTTGAAGCCCGAGAAGTAGTCGCCGCCTAGAACGTATCCGTGGAACGTATGGATGCGGACCGGGACGTTCGCCCACGCGGCGGCGGCGCGCCCGAGCGTGCCGGCCTTCGCGGTGTGGGTATGGACGATGGCGGGGCGGTCGGCGAGGAAGATGCGACGGAGCGCGAGCAGGCTCCGGAAATCACGGATCGGGCGCACCTCGCGGGCCATCGCGGGCAGCAGGGTCGGCTCCACCCCTCGCTCGCGCGCGTACCAGGACATGTCGCCCTCGCCGCTCTCCAGGCTGCCCGCCACCAGGCGGGTCCGGAACCCGTGCGGCTCCAGGCCACGGGCGAGGTTCACGACGTGGAGGGCCGGGCCCCCTACGTTCAGGCGCGCGATGACGCGGTGGACGAGGGTCCTGGGAGGGCGCGTGTCAGTCCCCCTGGACCTTCACGATCCAGCGCTGCGGTTGGCCGGAGAGGGGCGAGGCGGGAATGCCGGCCGTGGCGTTGCGGGCGTCCACGACCACACGTGCATGCTTCATCACCGCCGCGTAGTCGAACACGGCGTGGTCGGTCACGATCACCGCCGCGTCCACCGACTCGAGCAGCTCGGGTGTGAGCGCGACCGACTCGAAACGGTGGCCGTTCTCGGATACGCTGGGCACGTAGGGATCGCTGAACATCACCTTCGCGCCGTCCGCCTCGAGCAACCTGATGATGTCGAGCGCGGGGGACTCGCGGACGTCGTCGATGTCCGGCTTGTATGCGACACCGAGGAGGAGGACGGTGGATCCGTTCACCGACTTCCTGCATGCGTTCAGCGCCTCGCGCACCTTCCCCACCACGAACATCGGCATCTCGGCGTTGATCTCCGAGGCGAGCTCGATGAAGCGCGTCTTGTAGTTCAACGTCCGCATCTTCCAGGACAGGTAGTGCGGGTCGATCGGAATGCAGTGCCCCCCCAGGCCGGGCCCGGGCGTGAAGCGCATGTAGCCGAACGGCTTGGTCGCCGCCGCCTCGATCACCTCCCAAACGTCCACCTTCAGACGATCCGCGATGATCGCGGTCTCGTTCACGAGCCCGATGTTCACCGCACGGAACGTGTTCTCGAGGATCTTGGTCAGCTCCGCGGCTTCGACCGACGAGACCGGAATCATCGTATCGATGAAGCGCTCGTAGAACACCTGGCCCACCCGGGTGCACTGCGGGGTCACTCCACCGATCACCTTGGGCGTGTTCTTCGTCTTCCACTTCGGATTGCCGGGATCGACGCGCTCGGGAGAGAAGCACAGGAAGAAATCGACGCCAACCACCAGCCCGGCCTTCTCCATCGCGGGAAGCATCAGCTCGCGCGTGGTGCCCGGATAGGTGGTGGACTCGAGCACGACGAGCTGACCGGGGCGGAGCGCGGCCACAACCGAGGCGGTCGCGGCGAGGACGAACGAGACGTCCGGGTCGCGCGTCTTCGAGAGCGGAGTCGGCACGCAGATCGAGATCGCGTCACACTCCGCGAGGCGCGAGAAGTCGGTCGTCGCCTCGAGTCGGCCGGCGTGCACCTGCTTCGCCAGGTCCTCGTCGCTGACGGCCTGGATGTGGGTCTTCCCCGCGTTGATGCTGCGCTCGACCGCATCCTTAACGTCGAAGCCCACCACGTGCAGGCCGCTGCGCGCGGCCTCCACGGCCAGGGGCAGCCCCACGTACCCGAGACCGATCACCCCGAGCGTGATCTCGGCGGATTGAAAGCGTTTGAGGGCGTCGTCGACCATTGGACCAGGTATTGGCGTGAGGGAGGGCGCGATTGCGCCTGAGACAAGCCAACATGTGAGGGTCGGGGCCCTGTATCAAGCGCCTCAGCCCGGGCGGCCGATCACCTCTCCCTCGGCCTCGACGCTGACCCGGAGCCTGAATACGTCCAGCGAGCCCCGGGATTCCAGGTGCGCCAGGAGCGAGGGGAAGCGCTCCGCGGACGAGTCCGGGCCAGCCCCGTCCGCCGGGCCGATGACCACCACCGCGTTGACCCGGGAGGCCTCGAGGGCCGCCTCCAGCGCGCCTTCGCCGCCGAACGCGGGATAGGCTCCCATCCGGCTGCGCAGGCGTGGGCAGGAGGGATCGGCCTCGGCCACGCACGCGCTTCCCGGCGCGAGCCGCTCGATCCCACGGTAGAACGTGCGCGGCGTCGGAACGTATCCGTAGGCCAGGTAGAACGGGAACGCGTTGTCGTCCACCGCCGCGCTGACCCGCACGTGGGGCACCTCGAGCAGCGCCTTGATCTCGGAGGCGAACGCGAGCAGCCCCTTCATGCGCGCGACGAAGAGCGGCTTCTCGCCCGCCCGGTCGCGCGCGAGCAGCAATCGCCTTCGCGGCTCGTCCCAGACGGCGAACGCGAACATCCCGGCGAGGCGCTCGGGCAGCGCGTCGCCGCGACCCGCCTTGGCCAACGAGAACCGCGCGAACGTGAGCGGACCCATCGCGCCCCGGTCGATCAGGTTCGCCCACGTGCCGGCGCGCGCCGCCACGACGTAGTCCACTTCGTCCCAGGTGAGCGGCCGCGTCCCCGCTGGGTGCAGCCACGCCGCCAGGAACAGCGCGGCGCCGTCGATCCAGCGCCCGCTCACGCGCACCCGCGCCCGGTCAGCCACCCGCGGCCGCCTCCAGCACGGCACGGTAGCGCGCCGCGTTCGCCTTCACCGAGTAGCGCGCCTCGACCGTGCGGCGTGCTTCCTTGCCCATCCGCTCGCGCAGCCCGGGATCGCGGACGAGCCGCGCCAACTTTTCCGCCCACTCCGCGGGGCCCGCAGCCAGGAACCCGTTCTCACCGTCGCGCACGATCTCGGAGTTGACGCCGATCCGCTCCACCACCGGCGGGATCTCGAGCGCCATGTATTGCAGGGCCTTGAGCCCGCTCTTTCCGAGCACCCATTCCTCGCGCCGCGGCGCTCACGGCCGCGGCACCGGTGAGGCGGATCTCGAGTCCCTCCCCTCCCTTCCCCACGCTCTCCGCCACCAGTCGGGTGGCGGCGGTACCGATCCCGACGTGCAGGATGCCGAGCTGTCCGCCGATCATCGAGACGATGCCGAGAATGCCGTAAGGCTCGGTGCCAAGCCTGGAGATGAGATAGGGAACGAGCGCGAGGCTGAGCACGGCGAGCAAGACATCGGCGTAGACCGCCGCGAACGCAGCTTGTCCGAGTCGAAGCCGACCACCCAGGAAAGGAGCCGGTGTCGGAGCCTCGGGGATTTCGGTCAACAGCTCTCCCACCAGCGGCACACCGCCTCGGCCAACCCTTCCAGCGTGTGGTCCTCGGGCACCGCGACCACGCGGTAGCCGAGGGCGCTGGCGGCGGCGGCCGTGACCGGACCGATCGCGGCCACCGGCGCCTCGAGGGCGGACGGCCCGGCGCGCTCCAGCAGATGACGCGCCGCAGAAGGCGAGGTGAAGGTGAGCAGCACCGGTAGGGCTCCTCCGATGAGATCCATCGCCGACGGCGCGTCCACGCCGGTCGGGGTCGTCGAGCGGTACGCGACGACGCTGTCCACCTGCGCCCCGCGATCGCGCAGACCGGAGGCCAGGGTCTCCCGCGCGATGTCGGCGAGTGGGAGAAGAAAGCGCACGCCGGTCAGGCGCTCGCCCAGGCGGTCCATCGCTTCGAGCAGACCTTCGGAGTCGAACCGCTCGGGGACCAGGTCGGGCCGCCATCCGATCGCGACCGCCGCCGCCGCGGTCGAGGGCCCCACCGCCGCGAGCCGGCGTGGCGCCCGGCCGCGCGGATCCACCCCCAGCGCGGCGAATGCGTCGGAAACCGCCGCGACCCCCCGGGGCGAGGTGAACGCCACCCAGTCGTAGTCGTCCCACCGCGACAGCGCGCGCGCGAGCGGTCTCGGGTCCGAGGGCTGCTCGAACGCGACCATGGGAAGCGCGCGGATCTCGGCCCCGGCCGCGGCGAGCGCCCGGGTCAGGGGCTCGCCCGGCTCGGCGGCTCGGGTGACGACGACCGCGAGTCCCGCCAGGCGTCTCTCTCCGACCGAAGTCCGCTCACCATTCACCGTAGCGTCACTCCTCGAGCGGCATGAGATTGCGACGATGCGAAAGATAGCGCGTAAGGTTTACCAGGCGATTCCGTTCAAGCAACCCGTGTTGGAGGTCCTGCGCCGCCTCTCCCTTCCGGAGACCGTCTACCGACACCTCAGCTTCCAGGGCGTGTTCGACGTCGAGGTGGCCGATACCACCTTTCGCATGCGGCACTACGGGTATGTGATCGAGAACGAGGTGTTCTGGTCCGGCCTGTTCGGACACTGGCAGGGGTCGAGCCTGCGGCTCTGGGTGAAAGCCGCCCAGCAGGCCCAGTCGGTTCTCGACGTGGGAGCCAACACCGGGTTGTATGCGCTGGCGGCCAAGGCGGCTTCGCCCCGTGCCGCCGTCGTTGCGTTCGAGCCCATAGAGCGGATCCGGAAGAAGCTCCAGGCGAACGTAGACCTCAACGCATACGACATCGCCGTCGATGCGACCGCGGTCTCCGATCGCGACGGCGACGGCATCATGTTCGACACGCCCGAAGAGCACGAGATCTCCGCCACGCTAGAGAACGCCGCATCCACGGGCCGACCTCGCAACCACGTGCCAGTGAGGTTGGCGCGCCTCGACACGCTCGTGGCCGCGGGGACGATCCGACCTCCAGACCTCCTCAAGATCGACGTCGAAGGACACGAGCCGGCGGTGTTGCGCGGGATGGAGAATCAGCTGCGCGAGAGGAAGCCGGCGCTGCTCATCGAGGTACTCGGCGCGGAAGCGGCGGCCCAGGTCGATGCGATGGTTCGGCCGCTCGGTTACCAGGTCTATCGGCTCGACGAGGACGGTCCGCGCCGGATGGACCGTGTCGTCCCCGCTCCCGGCACCAATCTCTTCCTGTGCACGCCCGAGGCGGCAGCACGCTTGCTGCCCTGAAGAAGCAAACCGCCCCACGGCATCGGCCGTGGAGCGGTTTGCGCCAATCTTCGCTCGGAGGGACGCCGACTAGCTCTGCGCCATCTCCATCTTCGGGGCCTTCGTGATCTTGTTGGCGGAAAGGCACGACGTGCACACCCGCACGCGCCGCCGGACGCCTTCGGCGTCCACGATCCTCGCGGGCTGTAGGTTGGGCAGCCAACGCCGCCTGCTCTTGTTGTTCGCGTGGCTCACCTTGTTCCCGCTTCCCGGGTGCTTGCCACACACGTAACACATCCTGGCCATCGTCCGCTTCCTTTCTCTCGGTTGCCTTACGGGGTCGCGGCCGTCACCGACTCGGCGACGAGGTAGTCCGTGGCGAACTCGGTGAGCAGCTTGTCGTTCTCCGTGATCGAACCCGCGGCGACCCACTCGTTCGCGCTCTCCGCGCTCATGGCGGTGATCGCACCGGTCACATCCACGCTGGATCCGACCGCGGGCACGGCGCCCTCCGTGCGAACCAGGAACGGCGATCCGCCCGCCGTGGGATTCGTCGGATTCGGCAGCTGGACCCAGAAGCCCTTGGTGCCGAAGGTGCTCTGCACGGAGACGTTCTCGATCGTGATCGTCTGGCCACGCAGAGCGGTCGCGCCGGTCAAAAGCTGCTCGGCCGGGACGACGTTCTGAGCGGCAGCGGATGCCGCCTCGACTGCGGAAGCCTCGGCGGGGACCTCGGCGGCCGGCTTCTCACCACATCCGACAAGCATCACGAGCCCGAACGCGAGCAGCGTATTCTTCATCATCTGAGTCATTTCCTGTTCAGGTTAACCACCGAAAACGCGACTACCCGGTCCGCTCGGACCGGCGCGGAGCTAATCGACCAGCTCGATCAAAGACATATCGGCGGCGTCACCCTGCCGCGGGCCCAGCTTCAGGATGCGCGTGTATCCACCGGGGCGGGTCGCGTACTTCGGCCCGATGTCCGCGAACAGGCGGCGCAGCACGTCGTGATCCTGAATGCGCCGAGCGGCCAGCCGGCGGGCGTGCAGGTCTCCCCGCTTCGCCAGCGTGATCAGCCGCTCCGCGTACGGCCGGAGCTCCTTGGCCTTGGCCGTCGTTGTCTCGATCCGTCCGTGCTGGAACAGAGACGTGGCCATATTGCGCATCAACGCCCTCCTGTGGGAGGCGGTGCGCGAGAGCTTTCTGCCCTTCTTGGCGTGACGCATGGTCTCTAATCGCGCTCAGTCTCGGCGGTCTCGGGCTCTTCTTCGACGAAGAAGAGTCGTCCGTCTTCACCTTCCTCGAGCTTCATGCCGAAACGCAGGCCGTGCTGCTCGAGGAAGTCCTCGATCTCCTTCAACGACTTCTTCCCGAAGTTCTCGATCCCGAGCATCTCCTCCTCGCTCTTCTGCACCAGATCGCCCAGCGTCTGGATGTTTTCCTTCTGCAGAGAGTTGCGCGAGCGAACCGACAGCTCGGCGAGATCCTCGATCGGCTTCGCGAACAGGTCCTGCAGGCGCTCCGGAACGGCCACGGCGCCCGCCGGGGTGGACTGCGGAATGCCGCCCTTACCGAAGTACAGCATGTACTCGAGGTGCTTGCGCACCAACTCGGAAGCGTAGGCCACCGCGTTTTCCGGGCTCACCGACCCATCGGTCTCGATGAACAGGGTGAGGCGGTCGAAGTCGGTGCGCTGTCCGACGCGCGTCTCCTCGACCGTGAAGTTGGCGCGGCGCACTGGATTATAGATCGCATCGATGCGGACCAGGTCCACCGGCGCTCCGCGAGGAACCGGGTGCTGGTCGGCGAGCACGAATCCCCGGCCCTTGTTGACGTAGAGCTCGATGTTGAGCTCGCGGTCTTCCTGCAGGGTGAGGATGTGGTGGTCGCGATCGAGCACCTCGACGCCCGAAGACGTCTGGATGTGCTTGGCCGTCACCGCGCCCGAACCCGAAGCGTGAACTTCGAGCGTGGCCTCATCGACGTCCTCGGCGAGCGTGACCACGAGCGACTTCAGGTTCTGGATGACCTGGTGCACGTCCTCGACCACCCCCGGGATGGTCTGGTGCTCGTGCACGACCCCTTCGATCCGGAAGGCCCACACCGCCCCACCGCGCAGCGACGAAAGCAGTACCCGCCGGACCGAGTTGCCGAGCGTGTGGCCGAAGCCACGCTCGAGGGGCTCGATCACGAAACGCGCGGACCGCCCGTCCGCGGCACTCTCCGCGACGTCGATGCGCTCGGGGAGGATCAGGCCAGTCAGATCGATCTCCACGTTCTCCTCCTGTCGCCCCTTGGGGCGAGGTGCCATTGAGCTGCCGACGCGCCGAAACTGCCTCTCGGCCGTTCGGTCGTCGGGGCTGCGCTACTTTGAGTAAAGCTCGACGATGAGCTGTTCTTGTACTGCCAGCGAGATGTCCTGGCGTTCCGGAATCCGGAGAACCCGACCCACCCGATTCTTGTCGTCCAACGCCAACCACTCGGGCGTGGTAGCGCGCGAGCGCGCTCCCATCGTTTCCTGGATCGGAAAAAGCTCCCTGTCGGCTGCCCGCACCGCGATTTCGTCCCCAACCCGCACGTGATAGCTGGGGATGTCCACCACGCCGCCGTTCACTTCGATGTGGCGGTGCCGGACGAGCTGACGAGCCTGCGAGCGGCTCGAAGCGATGCCCAGCCGGTAGATGATGTTGTCGAGCCGCGTCTCGAGATTGACCAGCAGGTTGACGCCCGTCACGCCGTCCTGAATGACGGCCTTCTCGAACAGGTTTCGGAACTGCTTCTCGTGCAGCCCGTAGATGCGCTTCACCTTCTGCTTCTCACGGAGCTGGGTCGCGTACTCCGACTGCTTACGCTTGCGCGCCTGCGCGGGACCGTGCTGGCCGGGCGGATAAGCCCGGCGATCGACGGCACACTTCCCCGTGTAGCACTTGGGTCCCTTGAGGAACAGCTTCTGGCCTTCGCGGCGGCAGAGCTTGCACACCGGCCCCGTATACCTACCCATATTAAATCCTGGCCTTGGTTACCGACATTTAGACCCGCCGCTTCTTCGGAGGCCGGCACCCGTTGTGGGGCAGCGGCGTGACGTCCTGGATCGACTTGATGTGGAGCCCCGAGGTGGCGAGCGCCTGGATGGCCGACTCGCGGCCCGATCCGGGACCCTGCACCAGCACCGAAACCCGCTTCACTCCCGCGGCCACCGCCTCGCGTCCCGCCATCTCGGCCGCGACCGTCGCGGCGAACGGCGTGGACTTCTTCGAGCCCTTGAAGCCCGCCTTGCCCGAGCTCGACCAGACGATGGCGTTGCCCTGGCTGTCCGAGATCGTGATCAGCGTGTTGTTGAAGGTCGCCTTTACGTGCGCGATGCCGTCCGCCTCGACGGCCCGCTTGCGGGCCTTCGGACGCGCCGTGCTGGCAGCGGTTTTCGGGTTCGGGTTCGGATTGGGGTTGGCCACTGCCTATTCTTCCTTAGCTGCGAAACGATTGTCGCGCGGTCCGATCGGGAACCGCGCTTGGGTTGCTACTTCTTCGGAGCCTTCTTCTTCCCGGCGATCGCGCGGCGGGAGCCCTTGTGCGTGCGGGCGTTCGTGTGCGTCCGCTGACCGCGCACCGGGAGACCACGGCGATGCCGGAGCCCCCGATAGCAGCCGATGTCCATGAGACGCTTCACGTTCATGGAGGTCTCGGAGCGCAGCGCGCCCTCGACCTTGAACTTGCTCTCGATCTCGCGACGAATCCTGTTCACGTCCTCATCGCTCAAGTCCTGCGTGCGCGCGTCCGGATTCACTCCGGTCGCGGCTAGGATCTTGTTCGCTCTCGAGCGCCCGATCCCATAGATGTAGGTCAGGGCGATCTCGACGCGCTTCCCGCGCGGTAGGTCGACTCCGGCGATACGTGCCATCAGCCCTGCCGCTGCTTGTGACGGGGATTACGCTTGCAGATGATCCGCACCACCCCTCGGCGGCGGATCACCTTGCAATGCTCGCAAATCGGTTTGACACTGCTTCGAACCTTCATTCCGCCGCCTCCAGGATCCGTCTCCGGTACAGCTTGCTAAGATAGTGTAGTGCCCTTCTTACCTCAAGCCAGGTCGGCCCTGGCTCGATCTAGCGACTTTCCCCGGTCGGGGGCCCGGTCCTGCCCATTCCCCTGAGAAACCAGGGGCAGGGTGAGGATCCGCGGCCCATTGTCCGTGATGGCGACCGTGTGCTCAAAATGGGCCGATCTGGACCCATCCGCGGTCACCACCGTCCAGCGATCATCCAGTGTTTTCACCATATCCGTCCCTGCCGAAAGCATGGGCTCGATGGCGATCACCATGCCCTCCCGGAGCATCGGGCCGTAGCCCGGCCGCCCCACGTTCGGGACCTGGGGCTCCTCATGAACGTCCCGGCCCACCCCGTGCCCGACCAGCTCCCGGATGATGCCCAACCCGGTCCCCTTCACGGTCCCAACCACCGCCGCCCCGATGTCCCCCACGTGCCTGCCCGCCCGAGCGGACTCGATGGCCCGGTCGAGCGCCTCTTCCGTCACCCGCAGGAGCTTCTGGGCTTCGTCGTCGATCGCGCCGACCGCGAAGGTCCAGGCGGCGTCCGAGCACCAGCCCTCGAGCTTCACCCCGATGTCCACCGAGACGATGTCGCCCTCGGACAGGACCCGCTTCGGGCTCGGAATCCCATGCACGACCTCCTCGTTCATCGAGATGCAGACGCTGCCTGGGAAACCGTACAGGCCCTTGAAGGCCGGCACCGCCCCCTCGTGCGAGCGGATGTAGTCCTCGCAGAACGTGTCCAGCTGTCCGGTGGTCGCGCCGGGCACGATGTGGCTCTCCACCTCGCGCACCAGCCCGCCGATGATTGACCCCCCGCGCGCGATCGTATCAATCTCGCTCTTGGACTTGAGGTGGATCATGCCCTCACCGACTCCTGCAGCGCCTTCTGCACCTCGTCCACCGGCCGGTCGGCGTCGATCCGCCGCAGGGGCGATGCGCTCTTCCCGTAGTGGCTGATCAGCGGCGCCGTTTCCTTGCGGTAGACCTCGAGCCGGTGGCGAACCGTGGCCGGGTCGTCGTCCTTCCGCTGCGTTAGGGCCGATCCGCACTTGTCGCACACGCTTTCACGCTTCGGCGGGCTGAAGTGCACGTTGTAGACCGATCCGCACTGACCGCAGCTGCGCCGCCCCGCCATCCGCTTCACCAGCACCTCGTCGGCCGCCTCGAGCACCACGACCAGGTCCACCCGGCGCTTTACGTCGGCCAGCGCCCCCTCGAGCGCTTCGGCCTGCACCACCGTCCGGGGAAAGCCGTCCAGCACCGCGCCGGACTTCTGGTCCAACTGCCCCAGCACCTCGGACACCAGGTCTACGATCAACTGGTCGGGAACCAGCTCGCCCCGATCCATGAACCCCTGCGCCTTCCTTCCCAGCTCCGTGCCGTCGCGGCGAGCCGCGCGGAGCAGATCGCCCGTCGCGACGTGCCGCGCCCCGATCGCCTCGGCCAGGCGCACTCCCTGCGTCCCTTTCCCCACTCCGGGAGGGCCGAGCAGGATCACCACCATCAGAGTTCGCCCCGTGTCGCCACACCCTCAGGCGCGAAGCGTCGACGCCCCGCCCATCGCGCGTGGGCCCGAGCGCCGGCGCCCAGCGGACGCCGTGGGCACGAGCCTGCCGTCACTGGTACCTCTGCCGACCCCGCATCTTCACCCTGCCCTTCTTCATGAAGCCGTCGTAGTGCCGGAGCAGGAGCAGCTGCTGCGCCTGCTGGACGGTGTCGAGGCCCACGCCGACCACGATCAGGAGGCTGGTGCCGCCGAAGTAGAAGGTCTGGATGTTGAAGATGTCGAAGATGAGGAACGGCATCAGCGCCATCAGCGTCAGGTACAGCGCGCCGGGCAGCGTGATGCGGGAGAGCACCCGGTCGATGTACTCGGCGGTCCTGGTCCCGGGCTTCACGCCGGGGATGAACGCGCCCTGCTTCTTCAGATTCTCCGCCAGATCCACCGGATTGAAGATGATGGCGGTATAGAAGTAGGTAAAGAACAGGATGAGCACGCCGTAGATCAGGTAGTAGGCGAG
>CAMCNM010000020.1 GCA_945876015.1 Gemmatimonas phototrophica | reverse complement strand
AAGAACCCGCGGTCGGCGATGCTCCGCTTCCACACCCAGACGGGCGGCTCGACGCTCACCGCGCAGCAGCCCCTCAACAACGTGGTGCGCGTCACCGTGCAGGCGCTGGCCGCCGTGCTCGGGGGCACGCAGTCGCTCCACACCAACGGCTACGACGAGGCGCTCTCCCTCCCGACCGAGAAGGCCGCCCGCCTCGCGCTCCGCACCCAGCAGATCCTCGCCTACGAGTCGGGCGTCGCGCGCACCGCGGACCCGCTGGCCGGGAGCTGGTACGTCGAGCGCCTCACCGACGCGATGGAGACGCGGGCGCGGCAGCTGCTCGACCGGGTGGCGGAGATGGGGGGCGCATCGGAGGCGATCGAGTTCATGGCGGAGGAGATCCACCGGGCGGCCTACGAACACCAGAAGGCGATCGAATCGGGCGAGCGGGTCCAGGTGGGGGTGAACGCCTTCGAGGACGCCGAGGACGAGCTGCGCATCGCGCTGCCCGACTACTCCGCCCTGGAGGCCCGCCAGAAGGAGAAATTGGCCGCGCTTCGGGCGCGGCGGGACGGGGCGGCGGTGGACCGGGGGCTGGCCGAGGTGGCGGCGGCGGCTCGCGGCCGGGACAACCTGATGCCGGCGATCGTGGGCTCCGTGAGGGCGCTCGCCACCCTTGGGGAGATCAGCGATACGCTCCGGACCGCCTGGGGGACGTACGACGAGGCGGGCACGGGGCTACGACGGGGATAGTCCGACGCATTAGGTTGTCGGTTCTATGCCTACCTACGAATACCGGTGCCCCAAGGGCCACGTCTTCGACGTCTTCCAGAAGATGTCGGATCCTCCCAAGGCCAAGTGCCCCAAGTGCGGCAAAGCGGGCACGCGACAGATGGTCCCCGGAATGGGCTTCCTGCTCAAGGGCGAAGGCTTCTACATCACGGACAACCGTCCGGAGTCCTATAAGAGGGAGGCCTCGTCCGACGCGGTACCGGGCTCGACGTACGAGCCGAAGGCAAGCGGAACCAAGGGCGGCGAGAGCGGAACCAAGGAAGGTGGCAAGGCGGGCGGCGACGGCGGCGAGAAGGAGGGCGGATCCAAGGAGTCCGGGGCCACGGAGGGCGGCTCCCCGAAGAAGGAAGGGGGCTCGAAGGGTTCGTCGAAGCGCTCCGGCCGCGGGAAGGGGGGCGAGTAGGTGAACGATCCACGCACCCGCATCGCCGAGGCCGTCCAGCGCGTGCTCGCGGGCATGGGAGCCGGGGAGACCGAGGTGCGCCTGGAGCGCCCGCGCGACCCGACGCACGGCGACTGGGCCACCAGCGTCGCCCTTACGCTGGCCAAGGAGCTGAAGAAGCCGCCGCGGCAGATCGCCGCCGAGATCGCGGCGGCGCTGGATCTGGCGGACACGGGGATCAGCGCGGTCGAGGTGGCCGGCCCCGGCTTCCTCAACTTCCGCCTCTCGAGCGGCTCGATCGCGGCGCAGCTCGAGCGCATCGTCATCGAGGACGAGGCCTACGGGTTCTCGGTCACGGGCGGCGGCGAGCGCATGATCGTCGAATGGGTGTCGGCGAACCCCACTGGGCCGCTCCACCTCGGGCACGGCCGGCAGGCCGCGCTCGGCGACACGATCTGCGATCTGCTTTCCGCGACCGGCTGGTCGGTCTACCGCGAGTACTACTACAACGACGCGGGCAACCAGATCGAGATGCTCGCGAAGAGCGTGCGTACGCGGTATCTGCAGGTGCTCGGCGAGTGGATCGAGCTGCCCGAGGGCGGCTACCAGGGCGACTACATCCTGGACATCGCCAAGCAGCTCTACCTCCAAGGTAAGGAGGGTTACAGAGGCGACGACTCCCCCGCGTCGCTCGAGGTGTTCCGGAAGTTTGCGGTGCGTCTGCTGCGCGCGGAGCAGGACCGGGATCTCGCCGAGTTCCGCGTCCAGTTCCACAACCACTACCTAGAATCCTCGCTGTACAACGAGGGCCGGGTCGAAGCGACGATCCAGGCGCTGCGCGCGACCGGCCTCGTCTTCGAGGAAGACGGCGCGGTCTGGCTCCGCACGACCACCTACGGAGACGACAAGGATCGCGTGATGGTGCGCGGCGACGGCGCCCCCACGTACTTCCTCCCCGACATCGCCTATCACATGGCGAAGTGGGAGCGTGGCTTCCAGCACGCGATCAACGTGCAGGGCTCGGATCACCACGGGACCGTGGCCCGCGTGCGCGCGGGACTCAGGGCGCTCGGGCTTCCCGAGGGCTACCCGGAATACGTGATCCACCAGATGGTGCGGCTCGAGCAGGGCGGGAAGGAGGTCAAGTTCTCCAAGCGCGCCGGATCGTACACGACGCTGCGCGAGCTCTTCGAGATGGTCGGGGTGGACGTGGCCCGGTACTTCTTCCTGATGAGGAAGCCCGAGGGCCAGCTCGTCTTCGATCTCGACATGGCGCTCGACCAGTCGGAGAAGAATCCGGTCTACAAGATCCAGTACGCGCACGCGCGCATGTGCAGCATCTTCGGCAAGGCGGGACAAGCGCTGGAGGCCGAGGCCAAGGCGGGGAAGGGCGACCTGACCCGCCTCGACCATCCCGTGGAGCTGGCCCTGGTCAAGCACTTGGCCGAGTATCCCGAGGTGGTCGAGCGCGCGGCGGCCACGCGGGCGCCCCATACTCTCTGCGAGTACCTCGAGCAGACGTCGGGTGTGGTGAACTCGTGGTACCACGCGGGCAACCCGAGCCGGAATCCGGAGCTCGCGGTGCTGATCGCCGATCCTGACCTCAGGGCGGCGCGCCTCGTGCTCGCGCGCGCGGTCCGCGTGGTGCTCAGGAACGGCCTCCGCATCCTGAACGTGTCCGCGCCCGTGCGCATGGAGCGCGCGCTGGAGGAGCCGCCGCCAGCGCCACCGGCCGCACCGCCGGCGAGCTGATCGACCGGAAACGTTTCTACACATCTCGAAACTTCTCGACACCTCGGAACGGAGTCAGATGTCCATTCTCGTCGTCGGCAGCGTGGCGCTCGATCACGTCGAGACGTCCTTCGGCTCGGTCGAGGAGGCGGTCGGTGGCTCGGCCGTCTTCTTCAGCGCCGCGGCCTCCATGCTCGCCCCCGTCCAGATGGTCGGAGTGGTGGGCTCCGACTATCCGATAGAGAAGCTCGACTTCCTCGCTCGGCGCGGTGTGGACCTCTCGGGGATCGAGACGGCGGAGGGTGAGAGCTTCCGCTGGAAGGGCCGCTACAGCTACGACCTGAACGACCGCACCACGATCTGGACGCAGCTCGGCGTGTTCGCGCACTTCAAGCCCAGCATCCCCGAGCACTTCCGCGACGCGCGCACGGTGTTCCTGGGCAACATCGACCCCGTGCTGCAGCTGGACGTGCTCGACCAGGTGCGGAACCCCGAGCTGGTCGCCGCCGACACGATGAACTTCTGGATCGACGGCAGCAGGGACCCGCTGCTCAAGATGCTCGAGCGCGTGGACATCCTGATGGTGAACGACGGGGAAGCGCGCCAGCTGGCCGACGAACCCAACCTCCTCAAGGCCGCGCGCTGGATCCAGCGGCACGGTCCCGAGTGGGTGGTGGTGAAGAAGGGCGAGCACGGCGCCGTGCTGTTCGGGCGCGACACGGTGTTCTTCGTGCCCGCGTATCCGCTCGAGGACGTGTTCGATCCGACCGGCGCGGGAGACGCGTTCGCGGGCGGGTTCTTCGGCTACCTCGGTCGGTCCGGTGGGCGCAGCGACGACGACTTCCGGCGCGCCATGGTCTACGGCTCGGTGCTCGGCTCGTACGCGGTCGAGCAGTTCAGCGTGGACCGCCTCAAGACCCTCACCGCGGACGAGGTCAACGAGCGCATTCGGCAGTTCCGCGATCTGACCGCGTTCGATCTCGAGGTCGAGGCTGCGCCGAATGGGTAGCCAGATCGAGAAGGAGAAGCCGGGCGCGGCGCTGAGCTACCGCGACGCGGGCGTGGATCTCGACGCCGCGGAGCGGGCGAAGGCGCGCCTCAAGAGCCTGGTCGCGTCCACGCGCGACGAGAACACCCTCTCCGAGTTGGGCTCGTTCGGTGGTCTCTATCTGGTGCCGCCGGGGTTCAGCGCACCCGTGCTCGTCGCGAGCGCGGATGGCGTGGGGACCAAGCTCAAGGTCGCGTTCGCCGCGAACCGTCACACCACGGTCGGCCGCGACCTGGTGAACCACTGCGTCAACGACATCCTGGTGCAGGGCGCGCGTCCCATCTTCTTCCTCGACTACGTGGCGCTCGGTGCCATGGACGAGGCCGTGGTGACCGACATCGTGTCGGGGGTGGCGAACGGCTGCCGCGACAACGGCTGCGCGCTGCTCGGCGGCGAGACCGCGCAGATGCCCAACTTCTACGCGCAGGGCGAGTACGACCTCGCGGGCTTCATCGTCGGCGTGGTCGAGCGCGACCGGGTGCTCGACGGGAGCCGGGTGCGTTCAGGCGACGCCCTGGTGGGGATCGCGTCTACCGGACTCCACACCAACGGCTACACGCTCGCCCGGAAGATCGTCTTCGATCATCTCGGGCTCGGAGCCGGGGATCCGTTCCCTGGCACCGGCCGGAGCGTCGCGGACGAGCTGCTCGAGGCGCACCGGAGCTACCTGCGACCGATGCTCCCGCTGCTCGACGCGGGGAAGGTGCACGCGCTAGCCCACATCACGGGCGGCGGCATTCCGGGCAACCTGCCGCGCGTGCTCGGCCCGAGCCTCGGCGCGGTGGTGCACAGGAAGTCCTGGCAGGCCCCGGCGGTGTTCGAGGGACTGCGGCACGGGGGATCGGTCGAGCTCGAGGAGATGGACCGCGTCTTCAACATGGGCGTCGGTATGATCGCGGTCGTGGCGCCCGCGGACGCCGACTCGGTCGTCGCGTCGCTCCGCGCATCGGGCGAGAACGCGTGGCTACTGGGCGAGATCGAGCCCGGACAGGGCGTGCGCTATGTCTGAGCGGTCGTGGAGGCGCTTCGTCGCGACGCTCGCGCTCGCAGTGGCGTCGGTCTTTCCCGCGCGTTCCTCCGCGCAGGAGGCGGTCGTCCGGGTCGCCGACGAATGCGCAGCGGGCGATCCGCTGATGGGCCCCCTCTGCCTCGAGGGTGCGCTCGCGTTGAGGGCCGCGCGCGCGAGCGTGGGGCTGGCCGCATCCCTGGGATCTCCGGTTCCGGGCAGCTCGAGCACGGTCGGCCGCCGCATCGGGTCGTCACCGCGCATCGCGATCTCCGCGCGGGGCGGGCTCACCCGCACGGGGATGCCCGATCCGCGCGGGGGTGCGGTGCCCGCGTCACGGCACACGTTCATGGCGAAGACGATCGAGGGCAGCGTCGCCGTCGGCGTGCTCGAAGGGTTCTCCCCCATGCCCACCGTGGGCGGGATGTTCTCGGTCGATCTTCTCGCCTCGATTGCCGCGATCGGCCTCTCGGGCGGTTCGGGATTCGCGGGCTCGGTCCAGAGCCTCGGCTACGGCGCGCGGATCGGGCTGCTGCGCGAGTCCTTCACGCTGCCGGGCGTGAGCGTTTCCGCGACCCGGCGTCACGTCTTCGAGACCAGCTGGGGTCTCCCGTCCGACCGAGTGAATCTCGTCTTCAAGCCGACCGTCAGCTCGCTCCGCCTGACGGCGGGCAAGGATCTGCTCTCGATCGGCGTGATGGCGGGCTGGGGGCTCAACCGCTACGCGGGGGTCTCGACGCTCAACGCTCGGCAGACCGTCGCTGGCATCACGCGCACCGGCACAGCGATCCGCTCGTTCAACACCGACAGCCAGGTGTTCTTCGGCAGCCTGTCCTACACGTTCCTCGTGCTCCAACTCTCGGGCGAGGCCGGATGGTCGAAGGGATGGGCGTTTCCTCCGGGCCGCGCCGCGGGGGGGTACGATTCCGGCGGCGTCATGCCCTTCGGGTCGATCGCCGCTCGCCTCACCTGGTAGGAAGGCGTCCGTGCGGAACGGCGCGTCCGATCTTCCGCGCCCCCCCGGGCACGGCGACCCGCGCCCCCGTGAGCGGCCGCTCGTAACGCTCCCGGAAGAGGATCTTCGCTGGCTCGATCACGCGACGTTGCTCGGCCGCCGCGGCTGGGGGCGCGTCCATCCCAATCCGATGGTCGGTTGCGTCCTCGTGCGCGACGGACGGGTGCTCGCCGAAGGGTGGCACCGCGAGTTCGGGGGACCGCACGCCGAGCTGGGTGCGCTCGAGCGCTCGATCGAGGACCCGGCCGGCGCGACCGCGTACGTCAGCCTCGAGCCGTGCCGCCATCAGGGTAAGACGCCTGCCTGCACCGACGCGCTGATCCACGCCGGCATCGGGCGGGTCGTCTACTCGGTCGCGGATCCCAACAAACAGGCCGCCGGTGGGGGCGCTGCGCTGCGCGCCGTCAGAACTGCCGTGTCCGGTCCGGTTTGGCCCGCGTCGGTGGGGCGGAGGGAGAACCCCGTGTTCTTTCATCGTCAGGCGTCGGGTCGGCCGTTCGTCGCGGCGAAGCTCGCTCTCTCGCTCGACGGACGGATCGCGGAGGCACCTGGCCTCCGGACCACGGTGACGGGACCGGAGGCGCTGCGCGAGGCGCATCGGCTGAGGGCCGGGTTCGAAGCCGTGATGATCGGCTCGGTGACCGCGCGCGTGGATGATCCGCGCCTGACCGTGCGCGAGGGCGGCGTCACGCCGCGCGTTCCGCCAACGCGCATCGTGCTCGATACGAAGGCGTCGCTCTCGGAAGCCGGCGCGATCTTCCGCGAGACCGAGGGCAGGGTGATCGTGTTCGTGGGCGAGAGTGCCGACCGGGCGAAAGTCGCGCGCCTGGAGAAGGCGGGCGCCGAGGTGCGGCAGGTCAGGCAGGGCCCGCACGGCCTCGACCTGAGCGCGGTGCTCGACGCCGCGTCCGCGCGGGGGATCCACTCCATCCTCTGTGAGGGAGGTGGCCGCCTGACCGGATCCTTCCTCGCGGCCGGTCTTGTGGACAGACTCTATCTGTTCCAGTCGCCCCGGGTACTCGGGAGCGGAGGGGTACCCGCGTTTCCCGGGCCCCTCGCCGAGGGTTTCTGGACGGAATGGCGGGCCGCCTTCGATCCGGAGCGCCTGGGGGAAGACGTGCTCACGGTCTACGAGCGGGAGGGCTGAGCGGATGTTCACGGGGATCGTCGAGGCGACCGGCACGGTCAGCCGGGTCGAAGCAGGCGCGGCGGGTCGCCGCATTCGCTTCCACGCGCCCGACGTTCTCGACGATCTCTCGCTCGGCGACTCGGTCGCGGTGGACGGCGCCTGCCTCACCGCGGTCGAGGTCCACGCCGACGGGTTCTCGGTGGACGTGATCGGCCCTACGCTCGACCGCACGGTCGCCGGGAGCTACCGCGAGGGCACCCGCGTGAACCTGGAGCGCCCCGTCCGGGTGGGTGACCGGCTCGACGGGCACATCGTGCAGGGCCACGTGGACGGCGTCGGAGTGGTGCTCTCGGTCCGCCCCGAGGGTGACCGTTGGCTCGTGGACGTGCGCGTGCCCCCCGAGGTGGACGCCGTCACGATCCTGCAGGGCTCGATCACGCTGAGCGGCGTGAGCCTGACCGTGAACGCGCTCCCCGCCCAGAGCACCTGCCAGGTGGCGCTCATTCCCCATACCCTGGCCGTCACGACCCTGGGCACCCTGGCCGCAGGCGACCGGGTCAACCTGGAGGGGGACCTGATCGGGAAGTACGTGGGTAGGATGCTCCCCAATTCCCCGTATTCCAGGCAACGATGACGCGCATCATCGACGACCCGAGCGTCCAGCCGATCACACCGTTCGACCGCGTGGAGGATGCCCTCGAGGACATCCGCCGCGGCCGCATGGTGATCGTGGCGGACGACGAGGACCGCGAGAACGAGGGGGACCTGGTGTGCGCCGCCGAGGCGGTGACCCCGGACCTGATCAACTTCATGCTGCAGCACGGGCGTGGGCTGATCTGCGTCGCGCTCACCGAAGAGCGGGCGGACGAGCTCGATCTCCCGCCGATGACCGATCACAACACCGATCCGCAGGGCACGGCGTTCACCGTTTCGGTGGACGGCCACCGGCGCCTCGGTGTAACCACCGGGATCAGCGCGCAGGACCGCGCGGCCACGGTCAAGCTGCTGGTCGATCCCAACACCCGTCCGGCGGACCTCCGCCGGCCGGGGCACATGTTCCCGCTGCGCGCGCGCGCGGGCGGCGTGCTCCGCCGCGTGGGTCAGACCGAGGCGAGCGTGGACCTCGCGCGGCTCGCGGGGTTCAAGCCAGCCGGCGTCATCTGCGAGATCCTCAAGGAGGACGGCACGATGGCGCGCCGTCCCGAGCTGGAGCTGTTCGCCAGGCAGCACGGCCTGCGCTTCATCACGGTAGCCCAGCTTGTCTCGTACCGGCTGCAGAAGGAGCGGCTGGTCGAGCGCATCGCCGAGGCTCGCCTCCCGACCGCGTACGGCGAGTTCAGGGTGATCGGCTACCGGTCCCTGGTGGACGACCGTGAGCACGTGGCTCTCGTGAAGGGCGAGGTCGCAGGCCAGCCCGGCGTGCTCGTGCGCATGCACTCGGAGTGCCTGACCGGCGACGTGTTCGGCTCGCAGCGCTGCGACTGCGGCCAGCAGCTCGCCACCGCGATGGAGCGCATCGACCGGGAAGGGAAGGGCGCGATCGTGTATCTCCGTCAGGAGGGTCGGGGGATCGGGCTCGGCAACAAGCTCCGCGCCTACGCTCTCCAGGACGACGGACAGGACACGGTCGAGGCCAACGCTTCGCTCGGCTTCAAGCCGGACCTGCGCGACTACGGCATCGGCGCGCAGATCCTGCTCGATCTGGGCCTCCACTCGATCCGCCTGCTGACCAACAACCCCCGCAAAGTCGTGGGCCTCGACGGCTACGACCTCGAGATCATCGGGCGCGAGCCGCTCCAGGTGGAAGCCGGCCGCCACAACGAGCGCTACCTGGAGACCAAGCGGGCCAAGCTGGGGCACATCCTGTGAGCACCGGCGATCGCTCCTACGCCGCGGAGCTGTCGGGGCGCGTCTCGGGCGCCGGCCGGCGCTTCGCGGTGGTCGCCGCCCGCTTCAACGGCAACGTCACCGAGCCGCTCCTCCAGAACGTGGTCGCCTGTCTGACCGAGCACGGGACCGACGCGAAGGCCGTCGAGGTCCACCGCGTTCCCGGCGCGTGGGAGCTGCCCCAGGCGTGCGCGCGGCTCGCGCGCGACAAGCGGCACGATGTGGTCATCGCGCTCGGTTGCCTGATCCGGGGCGAGACCGCGCACTTCGACGTGATCGCGCACGAGGTCGCGCGCGGGCTCGGTGCGGTCTCTCTCGAGACCGGGGTCCCGGTGGCTTTCGGCGTGCTCACCACCGAGACCGAGCGGCAGGCCGTCGAGCGCGCGGACCCGAAGCGCGGCAACAAGGGGCGCGAGGTTGCGCTTGCGGCGCTCGAGATGGCCGAGCTGTTCGGCCGCCTGAACTCAGGATGAGGGAGTAACAAGGTGCAGGCGCGCGAACGGATCGATCGGCGGAGGGCCCGTGCCTGGGCCCTCCAGGTACACTACGCATGGGAAAGTGGGGGGTCGGTCGGAACCCTGCGCGACGCGCTTGGCACGGTCGTCCGCAACCGGCACATCTCGCCGCGCCGACTGCCCTACGTTCGGCGGCTCCTCTCGCTGCTCGACGAGCACCTCCCCGAGGTGGACCGTCTCCTCCACCACGCGCTGGAGAACTGGCGGCTCGAGCGGCTCTCGGTGATCGACCGCGGCGTGCTCCGGCTCGCCGCCGTCGAGTTGCTGCACATGGAAGACGTTCCCCCCAAGGTCACGATCCAGGAGGGGATCCGGCTGGCCGAGCAGTACGGCGGTCCGGACTCGCCTCAGTTCGTGAACGGAGTCCTCGACGCCCTCTACAAGCGCGCCGTCCCGGAGCGCTGAGGTGGCGTCCGCAGGGACCGCCCCGGGTGCTTCCCCTCCTTCGCTCGACATCCTCGTCATCAACTGGCTCGACCGGGAGAATCCCCAGGCCGGTGGCGCGGAGACGCACCTGCACGAGGTGTTCGGCCGCCTCGTCCGGTGGGGGCACCGGGTCACCCTGCTTTGCTCGGGCTTCGACGGCGCGCAACCTCGCGTCCAGCTCGACGGCATCGAGGTGCACCGCGTCGGGGGACGCCACTCCTTCATGCTCATGGCCAACCGGTACTTCCGGAAGCACCTGAGTGAGCACGCGTTCGACGTGATCGTCGAAGACCTGAACAAGGTGCCGCTCTTCACCCCGAGCTGGACGGACCGGCCGGTCGTGCTGCTGGTGCACCATCTCTTCGGCGCGACCGCGTTCCAGGAAGCCGGCCTCCCGCTCGCGACCGCGACCTGGCTGCTCGAGCGTCCGATCCCGCGCGCGTTCCACCGCGTCCCGGTGATCGCGGTGTCGGGCAGCACGCGGGACGATCTGGTCGCGCGCGGGATGAATGCGGCGCGCATCACGGTGGTCCCGAACGGCATCGACCTCGAGTCCTACGCGCCCGATGCGCGCGTGCCTCGCTTCGACCAGCCGACCGCGCTCTACCTGGGCAGGGTGAAGCGCTACAAGCGGGTGGACCTGCCCATCCAGGCGATGGCGAAGCTAGTGGAGCGCGGGGTGCCCGGCCGTCTCGTGATCGCCGGCCGCGGCGACCACGTGGACGAGCTCACCGCGCTGGCGCGCCGTCTCGGCCTCGGCGAGGACCGCGTTCGGTTCGCGGGCTTCGTGGACGACCGCGAGAAGGTCGAGCTCTTCCGGCGCTCGTGGACGCACGTGCTGACCTCGCCAAAGGAAGGATGGGGGATCGCGAACATCGAGGCGGCGGGCTGCGGCACGGCCACGGTCGCGAGCGACTCGCCGGGGCTCCGCGACTCGGTGGTTGACGGCCGGACCGGCTATCTGGTGCCCCACGGGGACGTCGCCACCCTGGCGATCCGGATGGGGGCGCTCCTCACCCGTCCCGAGCTGCGTGACCAGATGGGTGGCCAGGCGCGCGCCTTCGCAGAGGGGTTCTCCTGGGACGCTTCGGCGCACGGCGTGCTCGAGGTCCTCCGCCGCCAAGTGGTGGCTTCCGCCGCGTCCGCGTTAGAATCCATTCCCAGCGCCAGGCGTGGGTCTGCGACCGAGGAGAGGGGCCACTGATTCCGAAGAGCACAACGGTTGACGAGGGCACCCGTCGTCGGCTCACCGTTCAGGAGGTCTTCGAGGCCAAGCGCGAGTCGCTCGGTCTGGAGATCCTCACGCCCGAGGTAGCCCTCGATCGCCTGGTGCCCGACCCGGAAGTGTCGAGTCCCGGTCTCGCGCTCGCGGGCTACACGACGCGGTTCGCCGGCGGCCGCATGCAGGTCTTCGGCGAGACCGAGGTCAGCTACCTGGATTCGCTCGGAGCGGAGGAGGCGGGCACCCGGATCGAGAACCTGTTCCGCTTCGCGATTCCGGCGGTGTTCGTCACCAAGGGGCAGAACGTCGCACCGCTGCTGCTGGCGAACGCACGGGCCGCGGGAATCCCGGTTCTGCGGAGCGCGTGTACGACGCGCGAGTTCTACCGTCTGCTCAAGCCCTACCTGGACGCCGCGCTCGCGCCGCAGACCACGCTGCACGGCACGCTCGCTGACGTGCACGGCGTCGGGCTCCTCCTGGTCGGCAAGAGCGGGGTCGGCAAGAGCGAGTGCGTGCTCGACCTGGTCGAGCGCGGGCACCGCCTGGTGGCGGACGACATCGTCATCGTGTCGCGGCGCGGCAACGACGTGCTGATCGGGCATGGCCACGAGCTTCAGCGCCACCACATGGAGATCCGCGGCATCGGGATCATCGACATCAGGGCGCTGTTCGGCATCCGCGCGATCCGTCTGCAGAAGCGCATCGAGGTGATCGTGCAGCTCGAGACCTGGGACACGTCGCGGCAATACAATCGCACCGGGCTCGAGGAGGAGAGCATCACCATCCTCGGGGTCGAGGTTCCGCGCATCACGGTTCCGCTGAATCCGGGGAAGAACATCACGGTGGTCTCGGAAGTCATCGCGATGAACCACCTCCTGCGCTACACGGGCGTGATCTCGGCGGCGGCCTTCGACCGGCGCCTGCGCGACGAGATGCGCACGGCGCGGGAGTATCTGGAACAGGACTATGAGTAGCGGCGCGGGAGCGCGCGGGCTGGTGGTGGGCCACGGCACGATGGCGAGCGGCATGGTGGACGCGGTGCGCCACATCGCGGGCGTCGCGGACGACGTCCTGGTCGGCCTCTCCAATGAGGGGAAGGGTCCGGACGCGCTCAAGGACGAGATCGGCCGGCTCGGTGGCGACGGCACCGTGATCGTCTTCACCGACATGCACGCGGGCAGCTGCGCGATGGCCGCGCGGGTCGCGTCCCGGTCGGGTGGCCGGCGAGCCGTCATCTGCGGCGTGAACCTGCCGATGCTGCTCGAGTTCGTCTTTCACCGGAACGACCCGCTCGATCAACTGGTGCCACGCCTCGTGGAGCAGGGTAAGTCATCGATCACAGCGCACATGCCGAATGCCGATCCTCCTGTTTCGGGTTGACGAGCGGCTGATCCACGGGCAGGTCGTGATCGGGTGGGGAAACGAGCTCCGTCCCGAGCGCTATCTGGTGGTGGACGACGAGCTGTCGGGCAGTGATTGGGAGCAGGAGCTCTATCGCCTGGCGGTCGGGGACGGCACCGAGGTGTCCTTCCTCACCGTGGAACGGGCGCGCCAGGAGCTTCTCCAATGGACCGCGTCCGAGGAGCGAACGCTGCTCCTCACCCGCAACATCGACTCGATGCTGCGGCTGGCGCGGGACCGTGCCCTGGAGGGAAGGGCAGTGAATCTGGGCGGGATCCACCACGCCGAGGATCGCACACGGGTGCGCTCCTATCTGTACCTGGACGAAGCCGATCGGGAGCGCGTGCGCGCGCTGGAGGCGGAGGGAGCCCACGTGTCCGGCCGCGACCTGCCGGGCTCGCTCAAGGTGGGGCTCGAGGACCTGCAGGAGGAATGAGCCATGACACTCCTGACCGCCTCGCTGCTCGGAGGCCTGCTGGCCCTCGACGCCACCGCGGTGGGGCAGTTCATGGTCTCACGCCCGCTGGCGGCCGGACTCCTCGCGGGGTGGCTCGCCGGCGACCCGGTGACCGGCTTCTTGGTCGGCGTGGTGCTCGAGATCTACCTGCTGGTCGCTTTCCCGGTGGGAGGCGCGCGCTTTCCGGAGGGCGCCACCGCGACGGTGGTCGCCGCCGTGACGGCCGCGTCGAACCCGGGACCGGGAGCGCTCGCGCTCGGGGTGGGCCTGGGACTGGTCTGGGGCCAGCTGGGCGGGTGGACGATCAGCGGGATGCGCACGCTGAACAGCTACATGGCTCCCGACCCGGCCGCGCCGGACGTGCGGCCCTCGATGGTGGTCGTTGGCCATCTCCTCGCCGTGCTGCTCGACTTCCTGCGCGGCGCCGTGGTGACGGGGACGGGCGTGTGGTTCGCGCAGAACGCGGTGAACCGGCTCGGTGGCAACTGGCCGCTCGATCAGGCGGACACGCTGGGCCTGCTCCTCGTCGGAGCCGCGGTCTCGGTGGGGATTCTGCTGCGCAGCTTCGGCGGCCTGGCGCGGCGCCGCGTGCTCTTCTTCGCGGGCCTGATCGCCGGCGTCGCGGGAGGGCTCCTGCTGTGAGCTCTGGAATCCGCGGCTGCGCCGCGTCCTCGCTCCACCCCGGCCCGAGGGGCCGTGGGTGCCGTCGAGCGATGGGGGGCCGGTCGTGACCAACCTCTCCGCGTCCAGCCGGGTCTCCACGTTCCTCCGGTCGATGACGATCCAGGGATCGTGGAATTACCGCACGATGCTCGGGGGCGGCTTCGCCTTTGCGATCCTGCCCGTGTTGCGCGAGCTGTTCCAGGGACCGCGCTTGGACGAAGCCCTGCGCCGGCACTCGGAGCACTTCAACGCCCATCCGTACCTGGCGGCACTGGCTCTCGGTGCCACCGCGCGCCTCGAGGCCGACGGCGCCGATGCGGCTATGGTGCGCCGCTTCAAGTCCGCCATCAAGGGACCGCTCGGCGGGCTGGGCGACGGTCTTGTCTGGGCCGCCTGGCTCCCTACGACCGCGCTGCTCGGACTGGTGGCGCATTTCGCGGGCGCCTCGCCGCTCGCCTGCGTGCTCCTCTTCCTGGTGCCCTACAACCTGGGTCACCTTGCCCTGCGCGTCTGGGGCTACCGGATGGGGCTGCGCTGGGGCCACGACGTCGGCCGCGTGCTGCGCGAAGCGGCGCTCGGCCACCGGGCGGAGCTGGTGAGTCGGGGAGGGGTGGTCCTGCTCGGCGCCCTCGCGGGTCTGCTGTGCGTGGTCGGGGTGAGCGGGGGTTCGCTGCAGCCGCTCTG
>CAMCNM010000019.1 GCA_945876015.1 Gemmatimonas phototrophica | reverse complement strand
TACGACCCGGATCGCAGCGTCTGGATCGTGGACGTCGGCGAGATGGCGGTGATGAAGTTCAGCAACGACGGCAAGCGCCTGCTGATGCGGATCGGCGATCGGCCACACCAGGCGAGCACCGATGCGGCAAGGCTGAACCTGCATCCGGGGCCATACCAGTTCGGCTCTCCCACCAGCCTGGCGTTCTTCCCGAACGGCGACTTCCTGCTGGGCGACGGATATGGGAATTCTCGCATCGTCCGGTTCGACGCCTCCGGGAAATACCTGGGTGAGTGGGGGTCGCTGGGCAGCGCCCCTGGGCAGTTCGACATCCCCCACAATCTGGCCATCGGCAACGACGGACGGGTCTACGTCGCAGACCGGACCAACAACCGCATCCAGGTCTTCACGTCGGAAGGAAAGTTCATCGAGGAGTGGCCGAACGTGATGACCCCGCAGGCGGTGTACCTGGACGCGAACGAAGATCTGTGGGTGACCAATCGCACCCTCAACAAGGTGCACAAGTTCAATCGCCAGGGGCAGCTCATGTACGAGTGGGGCGGATACGGCGGGATGGGCGGAACGGTGCCCGACGTCTACCGGTGGGAGGGTGGGATGGCGCGCCCTCACGGGATGGCGGTGGACCAGGAGGGCAGCGTCTATCTGGCCAACTTCGACGGTGGCGCGGTCACCAAGTACACGCCCACGCCCGGGGCCGACCCGAGCAAGATCGTACATCCCAGGAAGTACTAGTCGCAGGAAGCTCATGTCCACCTCGACACGCCGCATCTCGCTCCTGATCCCTGCGATCTCCTGGTTGGCCCTCCTCGCATCCTTGCTCCAGCCCACGCGGGCAACGGGTCAGGAGCGAGCTGCCCTGCGGGGTCTGGTCGCCGATGCGATGACCGGGGCGGTGATCCCGTCTGCCCGTGTGACCTTGGTGGGGGAGCGGATGGAGACCCTGACGAGCGAGGCTGGCACCTTCGAGTTTCCGGACGTCCCGATCGGGGCCTTCACGGTCAGGGTGGAAGCGGATGGGTATCCAGCGGTCCTGGACGCGGTTGAAATGACGGCCGAGGAGCTGCTCTTCATGCATATCGAGCTCCCCTGGGTCGAGTTGGACGGGATACTCGTCTCCGTGCCTCCCACTCGCCGGTCCACGGAGTCCGTTCGTGGCCTCAGGAACGCGTTCGATCTCGTGGCACAACAGATTCCGGGCGCGTTGCGGGTTGGGGGCCTCGGCAAGACGAGCGATGGTCCGATCCGCTTGCGGGGTGTCAACTCGATCGTCCTCACCAGCGAGCCAATCGTCTTGCTGGACGGCATCCGCATGGCTGGCACATTGAATGAAGTGATGGACGCGCTGGGCAGGATTCCCGCCGATCACGTGAGGCGCATACGCGTCCTCCGCGGCCCCGCGGCGGCCTTCATCCAGGGATCTCCGAACGGTGCCATAATCATCGAGACCAGGTGGGGCCCCGTTGAAAGTCGGTGACGTCCTTCGCGCTCTTCCCGGCGTCCGGGTGGCTTTCGCGGCTGTGGTCCTGAGCGCCGGCACGTCCGACGCGGCCGCGCAGGACCTGTCCTTGTCGAGCGCGCTGGACGCGGCGGGCGACGGGATCTACATGGTCTTCACCGAGCCAGCCGTGCGCTTCGGCCGTGAGAGCGGCCTCCAGCCGGTGGTCAGTCTGGGCGCCTACGTTGCGCGTGTCGATGGGGACAACAGCGTCGGGTTCGCGCCGGCCGTGGCGGTTCGCTACGGCCGCCCATGGGGCTCCATCATGGGCAAGCTCGGATGGGGGAGATCGAGCACGACCACGGTGGGGGCGGGCGCACCCACCATGATGATGTCGCGCGTCAGCGGGCCCTCGGCTCTGAAGACGACGGTTCCCACCAGTACGATGGCGGCAGCCATCGCGGATGACGTCTTCGGCGGGGATGACGGTGGACTCAACACCTCGCTGCAGGTGGATCTCTCGGGCGACGACGCCTGGGGGCTCCAGGGCGTCGCCTCCTACAGCTGGGGGGCCGACGTGCTGTGGGGCCGCGGGCGTGTCACCCGCATGGTGTCGGTGGCGGCCAACGGGAGATCCGTCGCCCTGGGAGCCGAATTCGTCTGGCAGGCACAGACGGACGACGGGGACCTGTTAGTGGGGAACGAGTACCGGGCGATCTACCTCGGGCCCGTGATCCGCATCGCCCGGGCCGGTGGCACCGTCTGGTCGGTGAGTGGCGGCCTGAAACGCCCTCAGCCGATTGACGAGGGCACCTGGTATGCGAAGCTCGAGCTCACGATCGATCCGTAGTGGGGAGAATCATGCGAGGACCGCTCCGATACTTTGCGTGGCCGCTGCTCCTGGTCGCGGTCGGCGTGGGATGCGAATCGACCACACCCGGGTCGCGGCTCGAGGAGCCCCTCCCTCCCGCCGCTCTGGACATGCCGACGGCGGCCGATGGCGCTCTCCAGACGGTCGTCCTGTCCGGGGGATGCTTCTGGGGCGTCGAGGCCGTGTTCGAGCACGTGAAGGGCATCAAGGATGTCGTCTCCGGATATTCGGGCGGTGCGGCGGAGACGGCTCGCTACGACCTGATCACCACCGGCACCACCGGCCACGCCGAATCGGTGAGCATCACGTTCGATCCGGCGCAGATCACCTACGGGCAGATCCTGCGCGTCTTCTTCTCGGTCGCGCACGATCCGACCCAGGTCGACGGCCAGTATCCGGATGACGGGCCCCATTACCGCTCCAACATCTTCTACGCGAACGACCAGCAGCGGACGGTGGCTCTCGCCTACATCACCCAGCTCGAGGCCACCCGGCTCTTCCCCCGCCGGATCGCCACGCGGGTTGACCCGCTGGTGGCGTTCTATCGCGCGGAAGACGATCATCAGGACTACCTCGCCAATCACCTTACGGAGCCCTACATCGTGACCTTTGATTTGCCCCGGCTCGCCCTGCTGGAGCGGTTCTTCCCCGAGCTCTATCGGACCCGATGATCACGCGCAGGCGCCTTCTGGGTAGCCTTCTCGGTCTTGCCGTCATGCCATCGCTGAGCTGCTCGGAGCCAACCGAGCCGGAGGGCGAAAGGCCCGAGCTGTACAAGTCGAGATCCGAGTGGCAGAAGCTGCTCTCGCCTGCGGCGTTCTCGGTCCTCTTCAACGCGGGAACGGAGGTGCCGGGCTCGAGCCCGCTGAACGACGAGCACCGCGCCGGAACCTTCATCTGTGCGGCGTGCTTCATCCCGCTTTTCTCGTCGGAGACGAAGTACGAAAGCGGCACCGGTTGGCCGAGCTTCTGGCAGCCCATAGCGGGACGACTCGGGTTGAAGCCGGACCTCAGCACGGGCGAGGTCCGCACCGAGTACCACTGCATCCGCTGCGGGGGCCATCAGGGGCACCGTTTCGACGACAGCCCTCCCCCCACCGGACTGCGCCACTGCAACAACGGGGTGGCGCTCTTGTTCGTCTCGTCCGCCGAATCACTGCCCGCGCTGAGGACATAACGGAGCGGCGCCGCATTCTTTGGAGCGGCGGAGTCCCTGGCTTGACACCGTGCCGGGACGCGCCATATCCTCCTCGGTGACGCTCGAGAAATACAGGTCTGGGGCCACCCGGACCATGACTCTTGGCAAAGGCAATTCCGGGGAAGTCTCCTCCTTCCCCTGCACGATATACACGATAAAAGTGCTATTCGCCTTTGCTCGACAACTCGCGGTCTCCTCGACCGGCGGGCTGCAGGCCATCGCAAACCACGGGGGAGCCATGCGCACCAAGCATCGTCTTGGAGGTGTTCTCATCGCCGCTTTGCTGCTGGCACCGCCGAGTTTGTCGGCGCAACAGGTCACGGGGCGGATCGTCGATCAGTCAACCGGCCAACCCATTGCCTCGGTCCAGGTGTCGATCCCAGGAACGGGACTCGGGGCTCTAACCCAACAGAGTGGGCGTTACCTTCTTCTCACCGTTCCGGTCGGGTCGCACACGGTCAACGCGCAGCGGATCGGCTACAAGACCGTGACCGCGCAGGTGACGGTGACCGCGGGCGCGACCGTGGTGCAGGACTTCACGCTCACGGAGGAAGCTCTCGGGCTGGACGAGATCGTCGTCACCGGGGTCGCCGGCGGAGGTCGCCAACGCGAGGTCGGCGCGGCAGTGTCCAGACTTGGTGGCAGCGATCTGTCGTCGATGGCGCGTGGGGACCTTGGAGCGGCGCTGGGGGGCCGGGCAGCGGGTCTCACGATGTCGGTGGGCTCCCCGCAACCGGGCGCGGCGGGGCGGATCACCCTGCGCGGTTCCAACAGCATCAGTGTCAGCGACCATCCGCTCATCTATGTCGACGGGGTGCGCATCTTCTCCGGCGCGGCGAACACCTCTCCCACCTCGGCCAGTCAGCAGTACGACCCGCTCAGCAATATCCGCCCCCAGGACATCGAGCGGGTCGAGGTCGTGCGGGGGCCGGCGGCCACGACGCTTTACGGGACCGAAGCATCCGGCGGGGTGATCCAGATCTTCACGAAGCGGGGAGCCACGGGGGCCCCCCAGTGGAGCGCCGAGATGACTGGTGGCGCGCACACGATGGGTCATGTCGGTCCCTCGGCCAGCACGGGTAACATCGATGGTTTGGGCTACAACCAGTGCATCGACCGCGTCACCTCGAAAGGGGTCGTGTTCTCGGATGTGACTTGTCCAGCGGACGGAGACTGGATGAAGCTCGGTAAAGTCCAGCGATACAACCTGGGCGTGACGGGCGGCACCGCGGGCTTCACGTACGCCGTCAGCACGAATTACCGGTATGAGGACAGCCCGTTCGATGGCTCGATGGTCGACGTGGATCAGGTCGGATACGCGAGTGACGGCGGGGTCCGCGCGAACTTCACAGTCCAGATCCTGCCCTCGCTGAGCGCGCAATGGACCACGAGCGTGAACGGCGGGACGATCAGATGGGTTCCGGAGGGGGCGACGGGTACCACCTCATGGTCGATGTCGATGACCCGTGGACCGCAGGGCGCGATCTTCCTGGATGGCAAGCCGGCTACTGGCTTGGCTTTCAAGCAGCAGTCGTTCGACAAGAGGAAGCAGGCGACGACGGGGTTGACGCTCCAGCACAAGCTGGGCGAGCACTTCGATCAGCGCGTCGCCGTCGGGTATGATGTAAACCAGAACACGGCGTCCAGCTATTCGCCGGTTGGTCACTGGAATACCCCTCTCGGCGATTATGTCGAGGTCGAATGGAGCCATTGGACCGCGTCGTTCGATTACGGCGCGAACTACAAAATGAGCTTCCGTGGCGGGGACATCACCTCCGCGACCTCAGGGGGGTTCCAGGCGGCCCAGGACGTCGATAAGCGAGTCCAGTTCAAGAGTCAGGATTTCCCGGCGCCGGTCGAGGTGCCCACGCTGACCTACGGCGCAGTGCGAAACATCGTGAATGACGACAGGCGCCGCGTGATCAATGCCGGGTACTACGTCCAGCAGATGATCGGCTACAAGGACCGTCTGTTCGTGACTGCAGGGATGCGGATGGACGGCAACAGCACGTTCGGCGACAGCTATGGAATGCAGGTGTATCCCAAGCTGAGCGCGTCGTACATCCTTTCGGACATGGATTTCTGGCCGGAGTGGGCCGAGAGCTTCAAGCTTCGGGCGGCCGTGGGAGAGGCCGGCAAGGCCCCCGGGGCGTTCGACGCGGTCCGGAGCTGGGCTCCCATCGCGGCTGACGAGGGGAAGCCCGCGTTCACGCCGTCCACGGTCGGGGATCCGAACCTCGGTCCGGAGCGCACTCGGGAGTACGAGGTGGGCTTCGATGCGGCCCTCTTCCAGGGACGCGTCACGACGGAGGTGAACGTATTCCGCCAGCGCACGCTGGACGCCCTTGTTCCCGTCACTCCGATTCCGAGCCTGGGCTTCAGTGCAGCTCAGCTCTCCAACATCGGAACATTGGAGAACAATGGGTTCGAGGTCACGGTGGACGCCGGGGTCATCAGGGGGGCGTGGTTCAATTGGGACGTGGGAGGGAGCTACAGCGTATCAAAGCCCAAAGCCGTTGATCTCGGGGGCAGAGTCATCTCGCTGAACGCCGAGGGGGTCCAGGTGCGCGAAGGCTACCCTGTGCCGAGCTACTTCGGGTGGAAGGTCACGAACCCGGATGAGTTCGCGGCCCCGATCATCGAAAAGGACGTATTCATCGGAGCGGCTTGGGCGGATCGCACCATAAACCTCCGAAGCAACGTCGGACTCCTGAACAGCAGCCTTCGCCTGGGAGCGGTCGGTGAGTTCCAGCTGGGCGGAACCGTAATCAACCAGACCTCCCGACTCACGGCGCAGCGAGACATGTTCGGACCCTGCTACGCCGCGCAGCAGGCACAGCGCAAGAATCAGGCGGGCGACGGTTCGGCTTGGGCGACCATCCCTGCCCTGCTGAGGATAAAGTGCACGGTGGTCCCGACCGAGCAGCGGCTCGAGCTCTGGATGGAGAACATCGACTTCTTCAAGCTGCGCACGGTCACGTTGAGCTATGATCTGCCCGATGGCCTGATCCCGGGTACCCAGGCCGCGACGCTCAACTTCGCCGGGGTCAATCTCTTCAAGCGCACCGACTACTGGGGTACCGACCCCGAGGCCCTGAATAATGCCTCCACGCTCCCGGCAGGTAGGGACTACAACCAACTGCCGCCGTACACGACGTACACGGCATCCTTGAGCATCCGCTTCTAACCGATTAGGAGGCTTAGCATGAAGACATACATGAAGATGAAAAGAGCGACGCTCTCGGTCGGCGTGGTGGCTGCGCTGGTGGCGTCAACGGGATGTGGCGATCTGCTCACGGTGCAGAACCCTGGCCTGATCGAAGATGCAACGCTCGAGAGCCCCACCGTATTCGCGGCTCTGGTGGCTGGAGTTTCCGGTGACTTCTCACAGGCGATGGCTGTGGCTCGATCGATCTCGGAGATGAGCTTCGAGCAGCAGACTGCCGGCCCCACTGTGGAGACCTGGAGCATCGGTGTCTTTGAGCCGGCACAGATCAATCCGTGGTGGACCGCCATGCACAAGGCTCGCTGGGTGGCGGAGAACGGTGTCGAGCGAATGAAGAGCAACTTGCCCGCTGCTGACTTCGCGAAGAGTGCCCTCGTGGCTCGCGCGAAGCTGTTTGCGGGCTTCTCGAACCGATTTCTAGGTGAGAACGTTTGCTATGCCGTAATCGACGGGGGCAAGGCCCAAGCTCGTACTGAACACTTCAAGCGAGCGGAGCAGGAGTTTACCGAAGCGATGGCGACCGCACAGGCCGCCGGAGCTTCGGCCGCGAACATCTATACGGCGGCACTGGCAGGTCGAGCCGAGGTGAAGGCGTGGCAGGGGAACTGGGCCGGTGCGGTCGTGGACGCCGCGCTGGTGCCGGCGGGTTTCAAGTACCAGGCCCTGTTCTCGTCGAACACCGCCCGGGAGGAAAATTTCTACTGGTTCTACACATGGCGTCAGTGGTACGCGACCCTGGCGAATACGCCGTGGCTCTCGACGACTGATCCGCGCGTCGTCTTTGTGGTTCAGAAGGATGCCAAGGGCGGGCAGATCGTGACGCGTGACGGGCGGTGGCCGGCGATTGCGCAAGGGAAATACCAAAGCACGAACGACGATGTCGACATCGTCTCGGGTAGGGGGATGCTCCTGCTTCGGGCGGAGGCTGCGCTCCGAAACAAGGACATCGGTGGGGCGACGACCCTGATGAACGCCAATCGCGCCGTCTACAACATGGCGCCGCTCGAGACGCCTGCGACCGAGGCGGATGCGTGGAAGACGCTCATCTATGAGCGCGGTGCGACGCTATGGTTGGAGGGGCGCCGATTCTTCGACTTGAGCCGGTGGTATACACAGGGTGTGGACACCCAAATGAAGGGACGGGCCCTCTGTATGCCCATCGCCAAGGTCGAGATGGATACCAATCCGAACTTGAAGGGATTCACCGGGCTTTGAGGTAGAAGAGCGCGTTGCCCCGCTTGGCGCACTCAATCCAGGCGGGTCACACGCCAAGCACAGAAAATGCTGGCGGAAGTGAAGATGCTGGATTATAGATGGGTCCACGCAGGCCATCGCAAACCATGGGGGAGCCATGAATCTCATCACGGGAAAGCATCTGGCGCGTCGTACCTTTCTGAAGGGCGCGGGAGCTTCCGTCGCTCTGCCCTTCCTGGACGCTATGGTCCCTGCTGGTCGGGGCTTCCGCGATCCCGCCGAAGGGTTCACCCGCATGATCGCCGTACAGGATTGCTTCGGAAACGCGGGCGGAAACCTGTGGGGTGAGACCCAAAATCTCTTCGCCCCGAAGAAGATCGGGCGCGACTTCGAGATCGGACCGAACAGCTCGCTGCAGCAGCTCGCAGAGTATCGGGACTATCTGACGGTCGTCAGCAACACGGATTGCCGTATGGCCGAGCCGTTCAGTTCGTCGGAAGTGGGCGGCGACCACGACCGTTCGGTCTCGGTCTTCCTGACCCAGTCCCATCCAAAGCAGACCCAGATCGATGTCTCCCTGGCCCAGTCGCTCGACCAGGTGCATGCGGACCGCGTCGGTCAGGACTCGGTGCTGCCCTCGCTCGAGATGTCGACCGAGCGGGTGGACGCGGGCGGCGGATGCTCGTACAACTACAACTGCGCCTACAAGACCTCGCTCTCCTGGAAATCGCCCAGCGAGCCGCTCCCTGCGCTTCGCGAGCCCAGGGCCGTGTTCGATCAGATCTTCGGAACCGGCGACAACAACGCCGACCGTGCGGCGCGGCGCCGTACGAGCCGGAGTCTGCTCGACTTTGTGACGCAGAGCGTGGCCGAGCTGAAGAAGACGCTGGCCCCGGTCGACCGCGCCGCGCTGGATCAGTACACGACGCAGATCCGCGAGTTGGAACGACGCATCGAGCTGGTGGAGAAGCGCAACTCGAGCGGTGAGGAGCGTTCGAATCCAGAGGCTCCCAATGGCATTCCGGAGCGGTGGGAGGAGCACATGGAGCTGATGTTCGACCTCCAGCTGCTCGCGCTCCAGGCGGACGTGACGCGCGTCATCACGTTCACGATCGGCATCGACGGTGAGTCTTCGAACCTGGTGATGCCGGACAGCGGCACGAACAAGGCGTTCCACGCGCTGTCGCACCACGGCAATCAGCCAGCTGCGATCATGGAGTTCAACCTGATCAACACGCACCGGATCGGTCGGATGGCGTACATGCTGGAGAAGCTGAAGAACACGATGGAGGCGGACCGTTCGCTACTCGACAAGACCGCCATCATCTGGGGCTCGCCGATGGGCGACCCGAACCTGCACCAGCACCGCCGCTGCCCGCTCATCCTGATGGGCAAGGCGAACGGCGCGCTCGAGGGGAACACGCACCTGAGGGCTCCGGAGGGGACGCCGATGGCGAACGTCTTCGTGAGCCTGATGCAGGGGCTCGGACACGACATGCAGCGGTTCGGCGACAGCACGGGCGAGTTCCCGCTCCGCCTGCCGAAGGGCGCCTGACGGTGCAAGGAGACGCTCGCCCCGCCCTGGCCTGGTTGGCCGGGCGGGGCAGCGTGCTTTCTTCGACCGGGCTCCCGCTTCAGGGGTCGCCTTTTCGGTCTGAAGATCTCCGGGGGCAGCGGCAACGGGACTCCCCTCGAGGATGTGGACATCTCGATCGATGGCGAGCGCGTGGCGGTGCTGAAGCTCGAGTACAGTCGTAAGACAGTCCAGCGGCCGAGGAACGCCGTTTGGCCTCTTCTGATGTGCGGAAACCTCGGAGCACCGGGCAATCCGGCGATGCCACGTTTGGTGCCGTTCTGCCTCATTGAGGGCAGAGCATGAAGATTCTCGGCATTACGGTTGTGGCGGCAGCGGCGGCCGGGGCGTGGCTGGTCGGGGGCGGTGACCATGGTGCTTTCACGCCTTCGCCTGTCACACACCGGACCGTGGGCGCTCACGCCGGCCCGTCCGCGCTCGAGGTGTCGAGCGCGAGTGGGGTCGGGGGGGCGCTGGCACCTGCGACCCTCACCCAGGTTGTACAGCAGTATTGCGTGGTGTGCCACAACGATCAGCTGCTCACCGGGAACCAGTCCTTCCAGGACTTCCAGGTGGAGAACGCGGCGGACCGCGCCGTGACGGCTGAGAGGATGATCCGGAAGCTGCGCGCTGGCATGATGCCGCCCCCGGGGATCCCGCGTCCCGGCGGCGACACACTGATCCAGCTGGTAGAGACGCTCGAGGCGACGGTGGACAGGGCGGCGAAGGCCAATCCCAACCTGGGCGAGCGGCGATTCGCGCGGCTCAGCCGCGCCGAGTATGAGCGCGTGATCAAAGATCTCGTGGCTCTCGACGTGGACGCGGGCAGGTGGCTGCCGC
The DNA here is from genome assembly GCA_945876015.1 of Gemmatimonas phototrophica. Lineage (GTDB taxonomy): Bacteria > Gemmatimonadota > Gemmatimonadetes > Longimicrobiales > Gaopeijiaceae > UBA2988. Next base: position 4,119 of record CAMCNM010000019.1, on the reverse strand, counting down.
CGGATGTCTTGATGGGCAGCTTCGACAACCAGTCTGGCGCCCAGGCGCTCACGACAACCCTGCTGGACGCATATCTCCGGGCCGCGATCGAAGTCGCTCGTCTCGCCGTCGGGAACCCGGACGCCGTGTCCATCGCGACCATCCATAAGAATCCGACTCAGGTCTCGCAGCACGCCTGGGATCACATCGAAGGGACACCGTTCGGGACTCGTGGTGGCATGGTTGTGACGCAGAATTTCCCGGCCGATGGAGAGTACGTCTTCCTGGCGGAAACCAGTCTCGGAGCTGGGAACAAGGTGCGGTTCGAGGATCTCGATATTTCCATCGACGGCGAGCCGGTCGCGCTCCTGATGCTCGAGAACAACGGAGGCAGGTCCGCTCCCATCCAAACCGACCCGATCTTCGTGAAAGCCGGCCAGCACCAGGTGTCGGCAGCATTCGTCGACGTCGTGGATGGTCCCTACGAGGACCGGTTCGTGCCGATCGAATGGTCGACCGCAGCGGGCGGCGCTGGCCAGGGAGCGGTCACCGGGCTGACGCACCTCACGCAACTGACGATCACGGGTCCCGAGAAGGTGGCCGGAGTCTCCGACACCGGCAGTCGCACAAAAGTCTTCACGTGCCGTCCGGCATCGGCGACCGAGCAGCGTCCCTGCGCCGAGACGATCCTGAAGGGGTTGGCGACCCAGGGGTTCCGTCGGCCCATCAAGGCGGACGATATCGCGTCGCTGATGACGTTCTACGACCAGGGAGCCGCGCAGGGAGGATTCGACGTCGGAGTTCGCACGGCGCTGGAAGCGATTCTCGCATCGCCCGAGTTCCTGTTCAGGCTGGAGCGTCGGCCCGAGGGCGCCCAGGCGGGTCAGGCCTATCGCGTCACCGACATCGATCTCGCGTCACGACTGTCCTTCTTCCTGTGGGCCGCCGAGCCCGACCAGGAACTGCTCGCGGTCGCGGAGAGGGGTCGGCTTTCGAATCCTGGCACGCTCGAGCAGCAGGTCAGGCGCATGCTCAAGGATCCGCGGTCCGAGGCTCTCTCGACCCGCTTCCTCCACCTGTGGCTGCGACTCCAGGACGTAGGTAGGGTTTGGCCGGAGCCATACTTCTACCCGGATTTCAACCAGCAGATGGCGGACGGGATGAAGAAAGAGACGGAGATGCTCTTCCAGCACATCGTTCAAGAGGACCTGAGTGTGCTCGAGCTCTTCGAGGCCAAGTACACTTTCATCAACGAGCGCTTGGCCCGGCACTATGAGATCCCTGGGGTGGTCGGGGACGAGTTCCGGATGGTGCAGTATCCCGACGGCCGGCGACTCGGCGTGCTCGGCCACGGGAGCATGCTCCAGTCGACGTCCATGCCGAATCGGACGTCTCCGGTGCTGCGCGGCAAGTGGGTGATGGAGGTGCTGATGGGGACGCCGCCGCCGCCGCCGCCGCCGAACGTGCCGGCCTTCGAGGCCAGCCCCCAGGCAGCCGCGGGTCGTCGGCTGACCACGCGGGAGCGTATGGAAGCCCACGCCAAGAGCCCGGTGTGTGCCTCCTGCCACAACTTCATCGACCCCATTGGCCTCGCGCTCGACAACTTCGACGCCGCTGGTGGGTGGCGGGTGCGCGAGAACATGGCGCCGCTGGACACGCGCGGCACGTATTATGACGGTACGCCGATCAGCACTCTCCCTGAGCTCGTCGGTGTGTTGTTGAAGCGTCCGACTCCGATCGTGCGGAATTTCACGGAGAACCTCCTCGCCTATGCGATCGGGCGGCCGGTGGAGTATTTCGACCAGCCGACGGTTCGCGCGATCGCGCGAGGAGCTGAGGGGAACAACTACAAGGTTTCCGCCCTCATCATGGGCGTAGTGCAGAGCGATCTGTTCCAGATGAAACAAGACCTAGTCACCGCGAACTAAAGGGGATGGTGCTATGAACTTCATCACCGGCAAACACCTGTCGCGCCGCACCTTCCTCCGCGGCGGTGGGGTGGCAGTCGCTCTCCCCTACATGGACGCGATGGCTCCTGCAGGGAAAGCGTGGCGCGACCCCGCGGAGGGGTTCACGCGCTTGATCGCGCTCGAGGAGTCGCACGGGAGCGCGGGCGGAAATCTGTGGGGGGACTCGCAGCACCTTTTCGCGCCGGCCACGACGGGACGCGACTTCGAGCTCGGAGTGAATAACCAGATGCGCCCCCTGGAGGCGTACCGCGACCACATGACGATCGTCAGCAACACCGACTGTCGGATGGCGGAGCCGTTCCGTACCGAGGAGGTCGGCGGCGACCACGATCGTTCGGCGGCGGTGTTCCTGACCCAGTCGCATCCGAAGCAGACGCAGGCCGACGTCTACTGCGGGAAGTCGCTGGATCAGGTCCATGCGGGGCGCTTCGGACACGACACGGTGCTGCCCTCGCTGGAGATCACCACCGAGAAGATGGACGTCGGCGGTGGGTGCGCGTACAACTACCACTGCGCGTACCGGACGACGCTGGCCTGGGCCTCTCCCACTGAGCCGCTTCCGGCGATTCGCGAGCCGAGGGCGGTGTTCGAGCAGCTCTTCGGGGCCGGCGACACCACCAGCGACCGGAACGCGCGTCGCCAGACGAGCAAGAGCCTGCTGGATTGGGTGGCGCAGAGCGTGGCGAAGCTGAAGAAGGAGCTGGCGCCGGTAGACCGTATCGCCCTGGACCAGTATACGACCCAGATCAGGGAGCTCGAGCGCCGGATCCAGCTGGTTGAGGCGCAGAACAGCAGTGGTGGCGAAAGGGCGATGCCCGAAGCGCCCACGGGCGTTCCGGACCGTTGGGTGGATCACATGGAGCTGATGTTCGACCTGAAGCTGCTCGCGCTCCAGGGGGATCTGACGCGGGTGATCACGTTCAAGACCAATGTCGACCAGTCGAACGTGTCGCACCCGGAGAGCGGGTCGAACAAGACGCACCACGGCGGGTCGCACCACGGCAACGTGCCGTCGGCCATCATGGAATTCCACCTGATCGGCACCTATCGCATGGCCCAGATGGCGTACTTCCTCGAGAAGATGAAGAACACGATGGAGGGTGGCACTTCTCTGCTGGACAAGAGCGCCATCATCTGGGGCTCGCCGATGGGTGATGCGAACCTGCACGCTCACCGTCGCTGCCCGCTGGTGATCTTCGGTAAGGCCAATGGGGCGCTCGAGGGCGGCCTGCACCTCAGGGCCCCCGAGGGCACGCCGATGGCCAACGTCTTCGTGAGCCTGATGCAGAAGATGGGACACGACGATATGGCTCGGTTCGGCGACAGCACGGGCGAGTTCCCGCTCAGCTTCCCGAGGGGCGCTTGAGTCGGCGCCGGGGGGGGTACCTGACCGCGGCGATCCTCTCGATTGGATTGCTGACCGCTGCGATTCTGCCAGATGACAGGGCACTGCTGGACGCGGCGAAGCGGGGAGATGTGGCTGCCGTGCGGGCGGCCCTCAAGGAAGGCGCCGATCCGAACGCGGCACTGGGCGACGGATTGACCGCGCTACACATGGCCGCTCAGGAGGGTAATCTCGACCTCGCCCAGGTTCTGATCGGGGCGAAGGCCAACATCAATGCGAAGACGCGCCTCGGCGCTTACACCCCGCTTCACATTGCGAGTGAGGGCGCTCACACCACCGTCGTCCTGGCCCTTCTGAAGGCCGGCGCGGACGCGGGCGCGGTGACGACCACTAGCGGAGTTACGCCTCTCCATCTCGCCGCGAAGGCGTTGAACGGTGAGGCCACGGTGCTGGCGCTGTTGGAGCAGGGCGCGCGAGTGAATGCGCAGGAATCGCAGGCCGGCCAGACTCCGCTGATGTTCGCGGCGTCTGCGGGTCGCGTAGCCGCGGTGAAGGCGCTGCTTTCGCACGGGGCGGATCCCGCGATCGCGACGGAAGGGGTCGACGTCCTGAAGAAGTTGGCGGTCGACCGGGCGGCGACGGCACGCCTCAAGGAAGCGGAGGCCGCGATTCGCGAGGCGGCCAACGGGACCGGCCGCGAATTGACGGTCGCCGAGCGCCAGGCGGCGGTGGCGAAGCAGCGCGAGTTCCTGCGTTCGCAGGAGGAGGTCGCGAAGGTGCTCGAGGGCTTCACTCCGGACGTAGTAGCGACCAAGCGACCCCTGT
>CAMCNM010000018.1 GCA_945876015.1 Gemmatimonas phototrophica | reverse complement strand
GACCGCGCTGCTCGACTACCTGCCCACGCACCGCGCGGACACGGCGGCGTATCGGGCGTGGGTGCTTGAGGGACGGCGGCGCCTGCTCGGCTTGATCGAGCACTCCGCCGCCTAGCTCCGGCTCAGATCCCGAACGAGCGACGCTCGCGCGCCACCCAGCGCGCGGTGCGCTCGAGCGACTCATCCAGCGAGAACGGAGGCGACCAGCCCAGCTCCGCGCGGATCTTCTCCGAGCCGTACGGGTTGGGCCCGATCGCGAGGCGCACGGTGCGCGGGAGCGGCAGCTCGTGCGCGCCGGGGATGCGGAGGCCGATGGCGTCCGCGATGCGCGCGGCCGCGAGGACCATCGCTCCGGGCAGGGGAGCCGGTCGGAAGGGCACCTCGAGCGCGCGCGTGAGCGCGGTGTAGAGCTGGCGCTGGTCGAGCGGGTTGTCCGCGCCGAAGTCGAAGATCCGGGCGCCTTGCGCCCGAGCGCCTGGTGAGGGGGCCGTCGCGCCGAGCGCCGTCACCACCGCGTCCGCCACGTTCCCCGCGTAGACCGCCGCGATCGTGCCGTGTCCGTCGCCCAGGAGGAACTGCACGGGCAATCGGAGCGTCCTCACCACGGTCGGCGTGAAGAGCCGGTCGCGCTCGCCGTACACGGCAGCCGGACGGAGGATCGTGGCGGAGAGGCCCAGCTCACGCGCAGTGGCGTGCACGACCGCTTCGGCCTCCCGCTTCGAGCGCGCGTAGAGCTCGCGGGGAAGGAGCGGGGCGTCCGTCGGGGACGATTCGTCGGAGCGGCCGGGGCGGCCCCCGTGCACGGCGACCGAAGAGACGTGCACGACCGACTTCACGCCGGCGCGCGCGGCTGCTCTCATAACCCGCTCCGTCCCCCCAACATTGATCTCCCGGACCTTCTCCCAGGGCAGCTTGACGTACGTCACCGCGGCCGTGTGCACCACCGCGTCGCATCCTGCCATCGCGGCGGCCAGCGTTTCGATCTCGTCTCGCGTGTCGCCGACCACGAGCTCGCAGCCGAGGCCCGCGACGTAGGTCACGTCCGAGTCGGCGCGATGGAGCGCGCGCACCGGATTGCCCAGGCATACCAGCTGGGTGGCCACGTGCGATCCGACGAGGCCGGTTCCGCCCGTAACGAACACGCGCGCGGACTGAGGCAACATGGTCACGCGCGCTTGCGCCCCAACGCCGCTGGCCGGTACTTCCTGGCCGTGAACGCCCGCCTATGCATCCCGAGAAGTGCCGCCACCGGTGTCCTCCTGGCGTTGGTCGCCGTACTGGGGATCGTCCATCCTTCGGCCGCTCAGACGACCGTCGCCCAGGCCGAGGTCTGCCCCGAGGGTCGAATCTCGCGCATCGACATCGACAACGGCGGGTTGGGCCCCCCGGGCCAGTCCCCTACCGGCATCGTCGGTTGGGGCTTCCGGATGGCCAACCACCTGCACGTCCGGACCCGGCCCGGCTTCATCCGCGGCGAGCTCCTGTTCGAGGAAGGCGACTGCTTCGACCCCCTGCTCGCGACCGACTCCCCGCGGCTTCTGGAGCGCCACTCGTTCATCGCGAACGCGCGCGTTCTCGTCCAGGACGATAGCGTGGGCGGAAAGGTCGTGCGCGTCGAAACTCGCGACCAGTGGAGCACGAAGGGCGATCTCGGCATCACGTACGACGAGGGCCTGAACCTCGAGAGCTTCCGCTTCACCGAGCAGAACTTCCTGGGCCGTGGCCTGTTCGTCGAGGCAGCGCGCTACCAGAGGCTGGAGCAGCGTAGCAAATCGTTCAGCCTGTCGGTGCCGAGCGTCTTCCAACGCACGAGCGCCTCCTTCCGGATCGCGAGCGCCCCGGACGGGACGGCGTTCTCCGAAGCCGTGGATCATCCGTTCGCGGGCGATGTCGGCCGGGTTTCCGCCCGCGAGGCGTTCAGCTCCTATCCGGCGCTGTTCGCGTACGCGACCGACGGTGCGGAGGGTTACTCCCATGTTCTCGTGGCGATGCGCGTGCAGGCGCTCGAGATCTCCGCGGCGGCGCGCGCGGGCGATCCCGGCTCCTCGCTCGTCCTCGGCGGCAGCCTCACCCGGCAATCGTACCTGCCCGAAGAAGCCCAGGTCGCGTACGAAGGCAAGTTCGACGAGCGTTTCGCGCCGCCCGGGCCGCTGGTCGAATCGGTCGGTCGGCAGAGCGCCTCGGGGGCGGTGACTCGCCTCAGCGTGCACGCCGGTATTCGCCGCTATAGCTACGAGACGATCGAAGGGCTCGACGCGGTGCGCGACGAGCAGCTCGCGAGCCTCGGGTTCTTCCTCGGCGGGACGGTCGGAAAGAGCGTGCCCGTGCTTATGCCGAGTGGCGCCGTGGCGCTGCACGACTTCTACGGCCGCGTGCATGGGAGCTGGGGCCTGCTCACCGGTCCGCTGCTGCTCCACGGAGGCCTCACCGCGGAAAGTCGGCACGAGATGGGGGAGTGGAAGGATCTGCTCGCGGAAGCCGAATTCGTGACGTACGTCCGCGGGATCCCCGGCCAGATCCTCTTTCTGCGCGCCTCGGGAGCGGGAGGCTGGCGAACCCAGCTTCCCTATCAGCTCACGCTGGGCGGGAGGGAGGGCGTGCGATCGCTCGGGAACGACCGCTTTCCCGGGGGCCGGCAGGCGCTCTTCGTGGTCGAGGACCGCATCACCTTCCCGCGCATGCCCCAGAACGCCTTCGACCTCGGGGCCACGCTGTTCGCCGACCTCGGACGCGTCTGGCCCGGCGACGTCCCGTTCGGGACCGACTCGGGTTGGAAGGCCGCTGCCGGCTTCGGGCTTCGCATCGCGTTCCCGGCTGGGAGCCGCAACGTCTGGCGGCCCGACATCGTCTTCCCCGTGGGGCCGGGAGCGCAGGGTTCGCCGATCTTCCGCGTGACGTTCGAGCTCAACCGGCTGCGCGCCGGCTTCACCACGCCCGACGCGGTCCGGAGCCACCGGCTCGGGCTCGGTCCGGACAGCTTCTAGACGAGCGGGATGGCGCGGTCGTAGATGCGCCACCGTTTGTGAGGTTTGAGCCCGCCCTCTTCCAGGAAGACCAGCATCCTGGTGTTGTCCTCGAGGATCCACGACGCTTCGGTGCCCACCGCCCCATACGCGTACGCGCGCCGAATCGCTTCGTCGATCATGAGCGGATAGATGCTGCGGGCGCGGTAGCCGTCCTTCACGCCCAGCATCATCGCGCGCCCGTGCCTGATCCGACTGCGGTCCCACAGGAGCATGGGCAGCGCGAAGAGCAGCCGGCCGCCGGGGACGCGCTTCAACGTGAGGTTGTAATCGGGCAGAGAGATGGCGAGCCCTACCGGCTGATCGCCGACCTCGACGAAGTGCACGAACTCGTCGAGCAGCAGGAGCCGGAGCATGTCCGACATGTGGTTGAACTCGGCGTGGCTCATCGGGACGAAGCCCCAGTTCTTCTCCCACGCCCCGTTGTAGACGTCCCACGCGCGATCCGAGTCGCGCTGATAGTTGGACCGGTCCACCAGCCGGAAGCTGAACTCCCTGCTCCCCCGCGCTCTGTCGGCCAGACGATGCCAGCGATCGGGCAGCTTGAAGCTCCCGTCGAACGGAATCCAGAACCCGAGCAGATCCTTGGCCTTGGCCAGCCCCGCGCTCTCGAGCAGGCGCTCGTAGTACGGGGGATTCCAGGTGGTCATGAACGCGGTGTGGGACTCGAACCCGTCCACGAGGAGCCCGCACTCGTGGTTGGTCGAGGGGCTCACCGGCCCGCGCATGCAGTCGAGCCCGCGCGCGGCCAGCCAGCTCGACGCGGCGTTCAGGAGCGCGGCTGCCACCTCGACGTCGTCCACCGACTCGAAGAAGCCGAAGAAGCCGACCCGGTCCTCGTGGAACGCGTTGTGCCGGCGATTCTCGATTGCCGCGATGCGGCCCACGACACGCCCCCGGTCCCAGGCGAGGAACAGTTCGCGGTCGGCTTCCCGGTAGAAGGGGTTCCCCTTCTGGTCGAGGTTGTCGACCACCGAAGCGCGCAGCGGCGGGACCCACTGCGGGTATTTTCGGCGGTCGATCAGGCGCCAGGGGAGGCCGATGAATCGGGAGAACGCCCTTCTTCCACGGACGGGAACGACTTCGACGGACAACGCGAGGGGCCTCTCTAGGGGCGCGCCGGGGCACGCCGTGCGCGACGGGGTGGGTCGGTCCCGATCATACCTCCGGACAGCGCGCGCGCAAGGACGCCTTGCCCCCGCTCGCGAGCCGCCGCCATCGTCCAGCGAGTTCACCACGCCCCGAAAGGACCCAAACCATGCAGGCGATCATCCTGGCCGCGGGTGTCGGGGCGCGGCTCGAGCCGAGCGGCCACCGGGCCCCAAAGTGCCTGCTCCGCTTCGGCGGTGTATCGCTCCTCGAGCGCCATCTCGGTAACCTCGTCTCCCTCGGTATCGACGACATCCGCGTCTGCGTGGGGCACGAGTCGGATACGGTACTCGGCGAGATCGCCGACTCCGAGTACGACGCGCACGTGTCCACGGTCATCAATCCTGATTTCAGGGAGGGGAGCATCGTCAGCCTCTGGACCATGCGCGGCGCGCTCCGCCACGGCGGCGGCGTCGTCTTGATGGACGCCGACGTGCTCTACGCTCCCGAGATCCTCGGTCGGCTCGCCCGTCGCTCGGGCAGCTGCCTGGCGATGGACCGTGGCTTCATTCCGGGCGACGAGCCGGTGAAGGTCTGCGTGGCGGACGGGCGCGTCGTCGAGTTCAGCAAGAAGGTGGCGCCCGATCTGCGCTTCGACACACAGGGTGAGTCGGTCGGCTTCTTCCGCTTCGCCGCGCCGCAGGCGGCCGATCTCGCGGGCCGGCTGGAGCGGATGCTCGTCGCGGGGGGTCGCGCGCTGCCCTACGAGGACGCCGTGCGTGACCTGATCCTCGCCGATCCCGCGGCCTTCTTCGTCGAGGACGTCACCGGCCTGCCCTGGATCGAGATCGACTTCCCCGAGGACGTCGCGCGCGCGCGCGACGTGGTTCTGCCGGCGATCGATGCCCACTAGTCCCACGCCGATGCCCGCCGGAGAGGGCGCCCCGGAGCGTCGCACGTCGCGACTCCGCGCGCTGCTCCAATCCCCCGAGCTCGAGATCCTGCTCGAGGCCCACAACGGGCTCTCGGCACGGATCGTCGAGGAGGCCGGCTGCAAGGCGATCTGGGCGAGCGGCCTCGCGATGTCCGCGCAGTTCGGCGTGCGCGATCACAACGAGGCGAGCTGGACGCAGGTGGTCGAGATGCTGGAGTTCATGACCGACGCGACCACCCTCCCGATCCTGCTCGACGGCGACACCGGCTACGGCGACTTCAACAACATGCGCCGGCTGGTGCAGAAGCTCGAGCAGCGCGGCGTGGCCGGAGTGTGCATCGAGGACAAACTCTTCCCGAAGTCGAACAGCTTCGTGCGCGGCGAGCGGCAGAAGCTCGCCGACGTCGAGGAGTTCTGCGGCAAGATCGCGGCGGGAAAGGATAGCCAGCGCGACGCCGACTTCTGCATCGTGGCGCGCACCGAGGCGCTGATCGCCGGATGGGGGCTGACCGAGGCGCTGCGCCGGGCCGAGGCGTATCACGCCGCGGGCGCCGACGCGATCCTGATCCACAGCAAGCGCACCCAGCCGGACGAGATCCTCGCGTTCATGCACGCGTGGGACGGGCGCGCCCCGGTCGTGATCGTGCCCACCACCTACTACAGCACGCCGATCGAGGTCTTCCGGAACGCGGGCGTGAGCGTCGCGATCTGGTCCAACCACCTGATTCGCGCCGCGACCCGTGCGATGCAGCTGGCCGCGAACCAGATCGTGCGGGACGGCACGGTGCTCGACGTCGAGGACCGCATCGCCAGCGTGCAGGAGATCTTCCGCCTCCAGGGCGAGGAGGAGCTCGACCGCGCGGAGCGCCGCTACCTGGCGAGCCGGCGCGTCGAGCGCTCGGCCGTGGTGCTCGGCGCGACGGAGGGGAAGGGGCTCGGTGACCTGACCTCGGACCGGCCCAAGATGATGGTCTCCGTGGCGGGCAGGCCGATCCTGCGCCGGCTCGCGGACGCGTTCAAGCGCGAGGGCGTGGACTCGATCACCGCGGTGGCGGGCTACCGCGCGGACGCGGTAGACGTCTCCGGCGTCACCACAGTGAGCAATCCGGATCATGCCACCACCGGCGAGCTGGCCAGCCTCGCGTGCGCGGTGGACGCGTTCACCGCCGACACGGTGATCTGCTACGGCGATCTCCTGTTCCGCCGCTACGTGCTCGCCGATCTCCTCGCCAGCTCGGCGTCGCTCACGGTCGTGGTGGACTCGGCGCCCGACGAGACACGCGTGAGCGGCGCTCCCGACTGGGCATACTGCAGCCGCCCCGACGACCTCGACGTCTGGGAGAAAGCCGTGACGCTCGAGGGCGTCACCGGAAAGCGGGGGGAGGGTGGGCGCGCTGCCGACGGCCGCTGGATCGGGCTGCTGCGCGCGCAGGGCGAAGGGGTGGAGTGGCTGCGGAGCGCGCTGGCCGACCTGCGCGGCATCGAGAAATTCCCGGAGCTGGGCGTCCGCCACCTGCTCAACCATCTGGTCGAGATCGGCCGGCCGATCTCGGTCAACTACATCACCGGTCGGTGGCTGGACGTGAACTCGCTACGCGATCTCGAGAACGCCGACTCGTTCGCGGCGGGCGAAGGGTGATCGAGGCGCGCGAGTTCGTCGAGCGCGCCCGCGCGCTCGGCTTCGGCACGTACGCCGGTGTGCCCTGCTCCTTCCTCACGCCGTTCATCGACTACGTGATTGGCGACGGCTCGCTGAGGTACGTCGCTTCGGCGAATGAGGGCGACGCGGTCGCTACCGCGGCCGGGGTCGCGCTGGCAGGCGGGCGCGCGGTCGCGATGATGCAGAATTCGGGGCTCGGCAACGCGGTGAGCCCGCTCACGTCGCTCACCTGGACGTTCCGGCTTCCCGTGCTGCTGATCTGCACGCACCGCGGGGCGCCGGGCGTGCAGGACGAGCCGCAGCACGCGCTCATGGGCCGCATCACGACCCGCCTGCTCGACTCCATGGAGGTGCCGTGGCGCGACTTCCCCGCCGAGGCCGGCGCGATCGACGGAGTCCTCCAGGAGGCGCGGGCCCACATGGCCGGTGAGCGCCGTCCGTTCGCCCTGGTCATGCAGAAGGGCACGGTCGCTCCGTCCGGCCTGCTCGGAGGCGCCCCCGCGCCGGCGCACGCAGGGCCGGCGCCGAGGACGCGCCACGACGGATTCCGGCGTCGTCCGGGGGAGCGCGCGTCGCGGAACGAGGCGCTCCGCCGCGTCGTCGATCGGTCGCCCGAAGCCTCCTCGGTCGTGATCGCGACCACCGGGTACACGGGCCGCGAGCTCTGCGCGCTCGCCGACCGCCCCAACCAGCTCTACATGGTCGGCTCGATGGGGTGCGTATCCTCGCTAGGGCTCGGGGTCGCGCTGCAGGCGCCCGACCGCGAGGTGATCGTGGTGGACGGCGACGGCGCCGCGCTCATGCGCATGGGCAACTTCGCGACCGTGGGCGCCTACGGCGGCGACAACCTCACCCACATCGTGATCGACGATGAAGCCTACGATTCGACGGGCGCCCAGAAGACCGTGAGCGCGGGCGTGGACTTCGGCGCGGTGGCCGCGGCGTGCGGATACCGGAGCGTGGTGAGCGGCGACGACGTCGCGCTCGTGGACGAAGTCTGCGGGAGCCGCGGGCTGCCCGGACCGCGCTTCCTGCATCTGAAGACGCGTCCTGGAACCGTTCCGAACCTCCCGCGACCGGCGCTGGTGCCAGAGGATGTCGCGGCGCGGCTCATGCGGCACATCGCACCGTGAGCACCATCCTCCTCAACCCCGGTCCGGTCACGCTCAGCAGGCGCGTGCGCGAGGCCATGCTCCGCCCCGACCTGTGCCACCGCGAGCCCGAGTTCTCCGACCTCCAGTCGGGCATTCGCCGGAAGCTGCTCGCGGTCTACGGTCTGGATCCGGGGGAGTGGGCGGCGGTGCTGCTGACCGGCTCGGGCACCTCGGCGGTCGAAGCGATGCTCGGCTCGTTGGTGCCGGCGGACGGCGAGCTGGTCGTGGTCGAGAACGGCGCCTACGGCGAGCGCATGTCACAGATCGCCGTCGCGCACCGTATCGCCTGCACCCCGGTTCGTCACGGCTGGGAGGACGCGGTGGATCCGTCGCGTTTACGTGCCGCGCTGGCGAGGGTCTCGCTCCCCGCGCACCGGATCGCGCTCGTGCATCACGAGACGACCTCGGGTCGGCTGAACGACCTCGCGGTCGCCGGCCCCGGCGGCCGCACGTCGCTGCTGCTGGATGCCGTCAGCAGCTTCGGAGCGGAGCAGATCGACTTCACCGGTCTCGCCGCGTGCGCGTCCACCGCGAACAAGTGCCTGCACGGCGTGCCCGGCGTTTCTTTCGTGCTGCTGCGGCGATCGCTGCTCGAAGGAAGCGATCCCCGGCGCGGCCTCTACCTCGATCTGGCCGCGCACTGCCGAGCCCAGGACGCGGGCGACACGCTCTTCACGCCCGCGGTGCAGGCGTGCTACGCGCTGGACGAGGCGCTCACGGAGCTCGACGGAGCGGGCGGATGGACGGTGCGCCGGGCCCGCTACCGCGCGCTCATGGAGCACGTGCGCGGCCGCTTGATCGAGCTGGCCGTGGAGCCGCTCCTGCCCGAGGGCGACTGCTCGTGCGTGTTGAGCGCGTTTCGCCTGCCGCACGGCTTGAGCTACGAGAGGCTGCACGACGGACTCAAGCGAAACGGCTTTGTGATCTACGCCGGTCAGGGCCGGCTCGCCGCGGGGATCTTCCGCATCGCGGTGATGGGCGAAATCACCGACCCGGACATGGAGCGGCTGCTCGGAGCCCTGAGCGCGGTGCTCGGATGAGCGCCTTCGCCTAGCTCTTTCGTCCGCGCGCCGCTCGTGCTGTTTCCAACGGGCCGATCCACTCACCCGCGTCCGATCGGGCGATCAGGGTATCGAGGCGCCGAAGGCGTGTCGTCTCCCGCTTCGCGTTGATCACCCACCACGTGGCGGTCCGTCGATACCAGGGGGGCTGCCCCTCGAAGAACTTCCACGCGCGCCGGCCGGCCCGGAAGGTGCGCTCGAATGCCTCGTCCATCTTCACGTCGGACTGCTCCGCGGCGTAGATGCCGGTTCTCTCGGGGGTCCGCTTCGCGAACGCGGCCAGCCCGGCCGGCCGCATGAGGCCCCGCTCGGTCAGCTCGCCCACCTGCCGCACGTTCACCTTGCTCCAGATGCTCTTCGGCCGGCGCGGCGTGAAGCGAATCGTGTAGCCGTCCTCGTCGATCGACTTCCGCACGCCGTCGATCCAGCCGAAGCAGAGCGCCTGGTCCACCGACTCGGGCCAGGTCATGCTCGGCTTGCCCGATCCGCGCTTGTACAGGCCGACCAGCAGCTCGTCGGCGCGGGCGTGGTTCTTCTCGAGCCAGGCGCGAAACGCGTCGGCGGTCTTGAAGAACCGGGGCTTCACGACCCCCAGGGCTCGTCCGCGGTCGGGCCGTACATCGACGGCACCGGTACGTCGAGCAGGCGGAGGTAGACGCTCAGCTGGCCGCGGTGGTGCACGAGGTGGTTGATCGTCTGTCGCACCACGACCTTCCGGGGTAGGGCCATCACCACGTTACCGCCCATCTTGAGCGACCACGTCACCGCCAAGTCCGCGTCGCCCACCTGCTCGAGCGCGTGGCGCGCTTCGCGCACGTTCTCGTCGAAGACCCGGAGCAGCGTCTCGGTGGTCTCGAGGCTGTAGCCGGGCCCGCCGCCCAGGTCCATCTCGGTGTTGCCGAGCATCAGCGTGAGCCATCCCGGCATCCGTGCCACCAGCTGCGCCAGATGCCCGAGCGAAAACGACTTCTCGTGTGGCTTCCACGCGCCCTTCTCGCCCGGCACGCGCTCCAGCGTCTTCCGCGTCGTGGTCATCTCCATGTCGAACTCGGCCAACATCGCCTTTCCGATGCTCATCGCTTCTCGTTCCGCCCCGGGGTGATCGATCCGTGGCACATCTCGAGCGCATTGAGGTTGTCCCGTACCGCTTTCGCCGCCCAGCAGTTGAGTCCGCACTGAACGAATCCCGCGGCTCCGAACGCTCGACGATAGGCCGCGGGTGTGCGGTGCTGCCATCCCTCGAGATCGCCCTCGAAGTCGTCGTCGGACGTGAACGGGTCCGCGTACACGATGCCACGAGCCAGGCGGCGCAGCGCGGAGAGGCCGCGCTTCAGCTCGCCCGAGCTCACGTACTGCAGGAAGTCGGCGCATACCACGAGGTCGAACGAGCGCCGGAGGCCAAGCGAGCCCAGCTCGCCGAAGCTCCCACGGCGGATGCCGCGCCGCCGACCGAACCGGCGGACCACGTACTCGCTCGGATCGACCCCCACGTAGGTGAGACCCGACCGGAGGCGGCGAAGCGGCGCGCGCCACGGTCCCTCACCGCACCCCACGTCGAGCACCGACCGCACGCGCCGCTCGAGCACGTATTCCGCGGCGGCCACCGCCAGCCGCGCGCGACGCCCGACGGCCTCCGCCGGCGAGACCGAGCGTCCCTTCCGGTACCAGCGGCTGAAGTAGCGAGCGTCGTAGACCTTCTCGGTCATCCGATCGACGCGGTGACCGGGGGCGATTGGCGGAGCGTCTGCAGGATCACGCAGTAGCGCTCGGTCAGCTTGAGCAGCGTCGCCTTCTGCTCCTCGGTGGCGTTCGAGTCGAGCGCGAACCGGAGGCGGATCTCCTTGAAGCCCACGGGCACTTCCTTCGAGAGGCCCAGCGTGCCGCGCCAATCTAGATCGCCCTCGGCGGTGATGCGCGCGCTACGCAGATCCACGCCGATCGCGGTCGCCACCGCGCGGAGCGTCACGCCCGCGCACGCCACCAGGGCCTGGAGCAGCATGTCGCCCGAGCAGGCGAGGCTGCCGTCTCCCCCGGTTCCGGAATGGAAGCCCGCTTCCACCAGCCCGCGGCCCGTATCGACGCTGCAGGAGATTCCTTCCTCGGTCGTCGCCTCGGCCCGGAGCGTCACGAGCGCGGACTCCGGCTCGGACTTGTACCTCTCCTTGATGGGCGCCTGGATGGCCCTGAGCTCTTCCGCGTTCATGCGTTGGTTCCGGTTGTGGTGGGGACGATCCTGACCCGGGCTTCGCTCTCATCCAGCTCCACGCGCACTTCGGCGCCTTCGGTCAGGCCCTTCAGGAGGGGGCTCGCGACGAAGTGGTGGATGTGCCGTCCGCCGGGGCGTTTGCCGCACGTGCACTCGAACGATTCTACCTTGCCGCGCGCGTCTCCCCCGGGCGATGACACCCAAAACGCAGGGCCGAGATCTGCGATGCGCGCGGCGGTGAGATCGGAGACCTCGAGCTTGCCGTCGAGCGGCGTCTTGCGCGAGACCACGCGTTTTTCGAGGAGCATACCGGGACTATACCCGCCGCGGCTGCCCGGAGAGCACCCGCTCGAAGCGCCGGTCCGGAACGAGCCAGGTGAGGGCGACGGCGACGTAGCTCGCGCACGCCGCCCTTGGCCGGACGAGCGCGAGCGGGATCGCGACCGTGTAGCACACGAGCGAGATCTTGCCCTTGAAGTCGCTACCCAGCGCGGCCGCGAACGTCGAGTCCTCGCCGTGGTGCCTCAGCAGCACCCGGGACAGGATGAAGTACGCGGTCCCGGACATGAGCAGGACCACGCCGTAGAGCGCGACGGGCCAGGGGGCGAAGTGCGTCTCGCCCATCCACGCGGTGACGAAGGGAGTGAGCGACAGCCAGAACAGGAGGTGCAAGTTGGCCCACAGCACGCCGCCGTGTATCCCCTCCACGCACTGGAACATGTGATGGTGGTTCGCCCAATAGATGCCGACGAACACGAAGCTCAGCAGGTAGCTCAGGAAGATGGGCATCTGGGACTCCAGGGCGGCCCAGTCCATCCCTTCGGGCGTCCTCAGCTCGAGCACCATGATCGTGATGATGACCGTGATCACCCCGTCGCTGAACGCCTCCATCCGTCCCTTGTTCACGCTCTCCTCCGGTCTCGGTCCGCGAACGCCCCCCACTCTGGCCACAATGGTATATTCCCGCCGCGCGAAACAGCGAAGACACCCGGAGACCCGCCCGGAGACCGTCGTCGATGATCCAGCCTGAAGCGCGCAGGTGGTCGTGGCCGGGCGGCGCCGCGCTGTTCGCCATTCTGCTCGCTCTGTCGACGCCGCGCCCCGCCGCTGCGCAGGATCGCTTCGTCCTCCCGCCGATCCCGATCGACACGTTCACGCTCGCCAACGGGCTGCGCGTCATCGTGTCGCAGGACCACTCCGCGCCGCTGGTGGCGGTCTCGATGGTGTACGGAGTGGGCAGCGCCCACGAGGCGCCCGGGCGTACCGGCTTCGCATACCTCCTCGAGCACATGCTCTTCGAGCCGACCGCGAACCTGACGGACGGGGAGTACGACCGGCTCATCTCGCGAGCTGGTGGCCTGACGGGCGGCGCCACGGACTACGACCGGACCGAGTTCGGAGAGCTGCTACCGGCCAACCAGCTCGACCTCTCGCTCTGGATGCACGCCGAGCGCATGGCCCGCGTCGAGATCAGCGATGAGGCGTTCCGGGCGGTGCTCGGGATGGTCCTGGACGAGCGGCTTCAGCGGGTGGACGGCCAGCCCTATGCCGCGGCCCAGATCGCGGTCGATACACTCGCCACCGACTACGCGCCGTATCGGCACCCGCCCCTGGGATCCACCGCGGACCTGGTTGCCGCGACGACCGAGGATGTGCGCGGCTTCTATCGGAAGTACTACGTGCCCAACAACGCGGTGCTCACCGTGGTCGGCGCCGTCACGACGGCGGACGTGAGAAGGGCGGCGGAGGAGTATCTGGGCCCGATCCCGCGCGGCGCGCCGCTTCCCGACCTTCCGCCGTTCCCTCCCACGCCTCGCACCACCGGCGAGCGGCGGCTCGCAGTGGTCGATCCGTTGGCGCAGCTGCCGCTGGTGTGGATCACGTACAACGCGCCGTCGGACCCGGCGGACGCGTACGCGCTCTCGGCCCTCGCGACGATCTTGGGCGCGGGCGAGAGTAGCCGGCTGAAAGAACGGCTGGTGCACCGCGAGGAAGCGGCGCGCGATGTGGCCTCGGCCCTGCGCACACGGCGCGGCCCGGGCACTCTCCTGCTCGGCGCGATGGCTAACGAGGGCGTGGACATCGGCCGCGTGGAGGAAATGGTCTCCGAGGAGGTCGCGCGACTCCAGAGCGAGGACGTGACCGAGCGGGAGCTGGCTAAGGCGAAGAACCATCTGCGTGTCTCCCTGGTCACCGGTCGCATGAAGGCGCAGACCAGGGCCCAGCAGCTGCAGAGCGCGGTTCTCCATCACGGCGATCCGTTCTGGGTGAACGGCGAGATGGCTCGCTACGAGGAGGTCACGCTCGAGGACGTCCGCCGCGTGGCGCGCACCTACCTGACGCCCGCCAATCGCGCGGTGGTGATCGCCCGCCCGGCGCGCGGGGGCGACTGATGAGGACTCCAGGGAGTCTCACAGCGCTGGTCGCCGCCGTGCTGGCCGCTGTGGCGGCGACGGGTGCGGAGGCGCAGAAACCGGCGCCGCCACCGCCCCGCCCGATGGGCCGGACCGAGTTCCCTCCGTTCGTCGAGCGCACGCTGAGCAACGGCGCGAAGCTCGTCGTGGCCACGCAGAGCGAGGTCCCGTTCGTCAACGTGGACCTGGTGGTGCGCGGAGGCACCGCGGTCGATCTCGGGGACAAGGTCGGGACGGCCGCGCTCGTCGCGTCGATGCTGACCAGGGGCACGCCGACCCGCACGGCCGCCGACATCGCGCAAGCGATCGACTTCATGGGTGGAACGCTTCTGGCCGCGGCGTCCTCGGACTGGACGACGATCTACCTCGGCGTGCTGGAGCCCGACCTGCAAGCTGGCCTCGAGCTGATGGCGGACGTCGTGATGAACCCGACGTTTCCGGAAGACCAGGTCAATCAGATGCGCTCCCGCGCGCAATCGGCCCTGGAAGAGAGGCCTGGACCAGCCCGCCCTCCTCGCCAGCCGTGCGTTCACACGAGCGGTCTACGGGAGCCACCCGTACGGAAAGCTCAAGACTCCGGAGACGCTCCAGGCGATCGACCGGATCAGCCTGGTGACGTACCACCGACTCTGGTTCCATCCGTCGGCGGCGCTCTTCGTGGTCTCCGGCCCGGTGACCGCGGACCAGGCGGCGGCGGCGATCGAGCGCGCGTTCGGCGATTGGAGCCAGACCGCGGTGCCCGCGCTGACCTACGGAAGGCCCCCCGCCCCGGAGGACACGCGCGTCGTCCTGGTCCACCAGCAGGGCACCGTGCAGGCGTCCGTGCGGGTCGGCCACCTGCTGCCGCGCGCGACCGATCCCGGCTGGACCCCCCTCATCGTCGCCGATGTGGTGCTCGGCGGCGGGCCGTCGGCGCGGCTCGACCGGATCCTGCGCGAGAAGCGTTGGGCGTACGGGGCGAGCACGTCGGCCACGCGCCGCCCCGACTTCGGCGTCTGGGAGGCGACCTTCGATGCGCCCGCGGGCACCGCGGCCGATGCGATCGGCGAGGCGCTGGCGCAGGTGGAGCGGCTCCGGGTCGAGATGGTGCCGGGCGCCGAGATCGATGTCGCGAAGGCGTTCCTGCTCGGCCCGGTCGGGTTTCCGGTCGAGACCTCCGAGGATA
>CAMCNM010000017.1 GCA_945876015.1 Gemmatimonas phototrophica | reverse complement strand
CGGCGGCTCGCCGCTGAACGCCCAGGCGCGCGAGCAGGCCGCCGCGCTCGAGAAGGAGCTCGCGCGGCGCGGCGTCGAATCGGCCTGCATGGCCGGCTTCCAGTTCACGCCGCCCTTCCCGTCCGACGTCGCTGGCGAGGCCGTCAAGCTGGGCATCGATCGCCTCGTCGCGCTGCCGGTCTATCCGCTCTGCGGTCCCTCGACCACGGTGGCCGCGCTGGCCCAGCTCGAGCATGCCGCCCGCACCGCGGGTTGGCAGTCCGGCGTGCTCGAGATCGGCGGGTGGCACCTCCACCCGGACTACCTGCGCTTCCACGCCGACCACATCCGCGCGTCGTGCGGGGCGGAGGGCGTCCGCCTGGACGACCCGCGCACCGCGCTGGTGTTCTCGATTCACGGAACGCCGGTCAGGTACCTCGAGGGCGGCAGCCGCTACGACCGCTACGTCGAGGAGGCCTGCGCCGGCATGGCGCGCCACCTGGGCGTCGCGCGCTACCACGTCGGCTATCAGAACCACACCAACCGGCCGATCGAGTGGACCAAGCCGGAAATGGAACAGGTCGTGGCCGAGCTGGACGCGGACCGCGTGGTCATGGTCGCGGGAAGCTTCATGCACGAGCAGTCCGAGACCCTGCGCGAGCTCGACCACGACGTGCGCGCGGTGGTCGAGGCGCGCGGTCTCGCGTTCCACCGCATCCCGATTCCCCACGTACATCCCCGGTTCATCGCGGTCCTCGCGGACCTGGTGCAGGCGCGGCTCGACGAGAGCTGCACGAGCGGCGGCGTGCACCTGCGCCGTTGCGTGTGTCGCGCGGGAGGCGCCGCACGCTGCACCAACGGTCTGCGCGGCGCGGGGACCGTCGTCGCACAGGGCTGATCTCCGCTCTTCGTCACAAATCCCCCGCTCCACTCGTTCCCTCATCGGAAGACGCCGACCTTGCGGTAGAGCAGGTCCTATCTGCGCGCCAAGGTCGGGGGGAACAGCACCCCGGCTTCCATCTGCCAGAGCTGCGTGGCGAAGAAGAACGCGAGGCCGAAAGAGATCAGCCTCCAGAAGGTCCGGGTGCGCGCGGCCTCCTGCGGGCGTCGGAACGTCGCCGCGAGGAAGGCCGCCGCGATCGCTGCCGCGCGCGCCACTGGCGCCCGCTCCTCTCCCCCGTCCAAGAACACAGGGAACGCCCAGATCGCGGCCAACGCGAGCAGGGCGAGCGCGCCGCCGAAGATCGGATCGCGGCGCACGCTCGGGAGGGGGATCTTCAGCTGCATCCGTCCAAAGTGAGTCCGCGACGAGCCGATCTCAACGACTCACCTGTCACAGCGCTTCGAAACGGCCCTCCGACCGTAGCCTCCTAGTACTCGTCCGGGAGCCGCGATCGGGCCCGGTTGGCGCCCATCGCCACCCCCGTGCCGACGCCGCGACCGAACGCCAGGGCCGTTCCGGCTCCGACGAACGGAACGATCGCGACGACGGGGGCCGCCAGAACCGCCGCCGCCACCCCGGCGAAGACACCGATGAAGGGGTTCTCGACGAACGAGCTGTAGCGAAGCCGGCGCTCGACGAACGACTTCGACTTGAGGTGGCCGCCGACCGCGGCGGTACCGGCGGCCGCTATCCCGATGATCTCCAGCATGTCGTCGTCCTCCCAGCAAGAAGCGTAGGCCTTCCCTCCCACTACGTGTCCGTGACCAAATGCGTTTCCCGCACGTCTGTGTGGCTCGATCGTCCGCGAAACGTCACCGAATATGGAATGGCACCGAACTTGATTTGAACGTCACGATCGAATCACGGACTCGGCGGCTGACATGACGACAACGACTCGCACCGTATGCGTGGGACTGGGGGCGCTCGCCGCCCTCGTGCTGGCCGCGTGCGGAGATTCCACCGCACCGGAGCCGCCCGCGCCCCTCCCCGCCCCCGTCGCCGCGGTGCCCGCGTCGGATCAGCAAGTGACCATCTCGTGGGGACTGGGGACCACGGACGTGACCGAGGTGCGCCTCGAGCGGGCCTCCGCGGACGGCGTCTTCCTCCCAATCGTCACGCTGCTCGGCCCGGCCACCTCGTTCGCGGACACCGGGCTCTTGCCCGCGACCCTCTATCGGTATCGGCTCCGGGCCTGCAACCAGGCCGGCTGTTCCTCGTACACGGACCCCGTCGCGGTCAGTACGTTCGCTAAGCTGGCGATCAACCTGGTGACTCCAGCGTCGGAGGTGGTGGGCGACCCGATCGCGGCGATCACGCTGCTCACGACGGGCGGGAACGGGCCGTTCACTTTCGCGCTCGTGTCAGGCGCGCCTCCGCCCGGCGTGACCGTCAGCCCAACGGGCGTGATTTCGGGAACGCCCACGGGGACGGGAACGTTCCCGATCACCGTCCGCGTCACCAGCGCGGACGGCCAGACGGCGACCGTCGATCTCACCCTGGTGGTGCGCGCCCGCATCGCGATCACGTCGGTCGCACTCCCCAACGCGGTGCGCGGCCTGGCCTACAACACCGGCCTCAATGCGACCGGAGCGGACAGCGCCTACACCTGGCTCGTGGCGGCGGGGTCCCTTCCCCGCAGGCCTCTCGCTCTCGAGCAACGGAATCATCTCGGGCACACCCCCGACCGAGCAGCTCGCGCGCTTCACCGCTCGGGTGCGGAGCGGGGACGGGCAGACGGCGGTGCGTGAATTCACCATCACGGTGATCGCACCCGTGAACGGACCCGCGCTCTCGATCCGGACGAGCCTCCTTCCTCCTGCCCTCGCCGGCTCGAGCTACTCACCCGCGCTCGCGACCTCTGGGGGGAACGGCTCGCAGGTGACGTGGACCATGTTGGGTGGAGCGCTCCCGCCGGGGATCGCCCTCGGGACCGGTGGACTGCTCTCGGGCGTCCCCACGGCCGCCGGGACCTATTCGTTCACGGTGCGCGCAGCCAACTCGGGCCAGAGCGACCAGAAGGCCTTCACCATTCGAGTGGTGCCCGACGACCTGAGCCGCTTCAACATCACCCGGGTTGACGTCGCCACGGTCTCTTCCGCGATCAGCCCCCACGTGCAAGCCGCGATCGCCGGCTGGGAGAGCGCGATCCGGGGTGACCTCGTCCACGAGGAGATCCCGAGCGGATTCTTCAGCCCGACGTTCTGTGACGGGTTCGGAGATGTCGTGAACGGCACCTGGGTGGACGACGTCATCATCATGGTGAACATCGCGTCGATCGACGGGCGCGGAAAAATTCTCGGCCAGGCGGCGCCCTGCGGGATCAGCGACAACGCCCTGACCGTCGTCGGGACCCTCACGCTGGACGCCGACGACCTCCAGCCGCTGGTGGGAACGCAGACGCTGACCGACATCATCTTCCACGAGATCGGACACGTGCTGGGCTTCGGCACGCTGTGGAGCGCGGGCGCGACCGACCTGGTGACCGGCGAAGGCACGAGCGATCCCCGCTTCACCGGCCCGCAGGCCCTGCGCGAGTGGCAGGCCCTCGGTGGTATCGGTAGCGTGCCGCTCGAGAACACCGGTGGATCGGGAACCGCCGACGCGCACTGGCGGGAGGCGACGTTCCGCACCGAGATCATGACCGGATTCGTCTCGCCGGTCGGCACACCGAACCCGTTCGGCCGGATCACGATCGCGGCGATGGCCGACCTCGGGTACGTCGTGGACTACGACGCGGCCGACTCCTATGCCCTCCCGGGCGGAGCCGCGCTTCAGGCGCCGCCCGCCGACCCGCTGGGCTGGGACGTCGCCGATCCCAACCCGATCGTGATGCTGATGCCCGACGGCACCGCGCGCCTCATCCCCCGATGAGCGGGCTCCGCGACCCACGGATTCTCGCGCTCGCATCGCTCATGGTGTGGAGCTGCGCGTCGGCTCCCATCCGGACCGATCCCGCGATCGGCTGCTACCAGTTCGAGCAGGGCGCGGGCGCCCGCACGCTCGGGCTGCCCTGGGGAGTCGAACTCGACGGCGAGCCGCTCGGTCCGGGCTGGCCGCTGATGGACGACCTCGCGGGCGTGCGCCGCGCGCGAACCGCCACCGGTCCCATCGCGCGCGACGACCACCCGCTCGGATATTGGCGCCCGGCGGCCGGTGATTCGATCGAGATCGGACACCCGGGCGGCGGCGGTGTCGCCCTGATGCTCAGCCCCCGCGGCCAGGACCTGATCGGGACGGGAACGGCGAATGGAGACGCCATCCCTCTCGGCTCCGCCCCTGACCCGCGCGTAGCGCGCGCGGCCCCTGCCCAGGTCGTCGCCCGTCGCGTACTCTGCGGAGCCAGCTGAACTCCGTTTCTCTCTCGCAGGGGACCGGCCGCCCGATCGGGGTATCGGGAGCGTAATGAGCGAGAACAAACCCTTCGGGCTCTCCCGAATCCGTCAGATCGCCCAGGTCACGCGCGATCTTCCCACCGCGACCCAGTTCTATCGGGACCGCCTCGGCGTGCCCTTCCTCTTCGAGGTACCCGGCCAGCTGGCGTTCTTCGACTGCGGCGGCACCTGGCTCATGCTTTCGCCGCCCGAGAAGGAATTCGACCATCCCGGCTCGGTGCTGTACTTCGCAGTGGACGATATCGACGCCGCGTACCGTACCCTGAAGGAGCGCGGGGTCGAGTTCATCGACGCCCCGCACCTGATCGCCGATATGGGGACCTACGAACTCTGGATGGCCTTCTTCCGCGACCCGGACCGAAACCCGCTCGCGCTCCGCTGCGAAGTGAAGAAATGATCGAGCGCGCTGCCCAGCCCCTTCCCGAGCCGCCGACCGAGGCCGGGCGCGCGGCCCGCCTGGCCGGCATGAAGCGCATGGCGACCGGGCTGCTGGTCGCGTCGGCCGCGGTGTGGGCGCTCGCCCATGCCTTCGCCCTGCGCTGGCCCTGGCTCGGGTACGTCGCCGCCACCGCCGAGGCGGCCGTGATCGGCGGCCTCGCCGACTGGTTCGCGGTGACGGCGTTGTTCCGGCATCCGCTGGGCATTCCGATCCCACACACCGCGATCATCCCGGTCCGGAAACAGCGCCTGGGCCGGAGCCTTGGGCGCTTCATCCAGACCAACTTCCTCGCGCCCGAGATCGTGGCCGCGCGCATGGCCGGCACCAAGCCGGGCGTAAAGCTGGTGCGGTGGCTCGCCCAACCCGAGCACGCGCGCTCGGTCGCGCAGCCGGTCGCGTCCGGCGTCGCCTCGCTCGCCGAAGCGCTCGACGACGAGGAGGTAAGCAAGGCGATCGAGAAGGGGCTCGTGGCCGGGCTCCGCTCGGTGCGGGTGGCACCGATGCTCGGCAAGGTGCTGATCGCCGTGCGCGAGGACCGGAGGTACGGCGAGTTCGTGGACGAGACGCTCCGCCTCGCGCTGCGCGCCACCGCCCAGAACGAGTCGATCATCCGGGAGCGCGTGCGCGCCGAGAGCCCGTGGTGGGTCCCCGAAGCCGTGGACGAGCGCATCCACGAGAAGATCGTGGGCGCGATCGAGCGCACGCTCGAGGGTGCGGCCAACGACCCCGGGCACGTCCTGCGCGCCCGTTTCGACGAGGGGCTCACGAGCTTCATCGAGAAGCTCCACAGCTCGCCCGAGATGATCGAGCGCGCCGAAGGGATCAAGGAAAGCGTGCTCGAGCACCCCGCGATGCGGGAGTTCGCCGCCACGATCTGGGCGGACGCCAAGGAGGCGCTCCACGAACGCCGGGGAGCCGCCAATCCCCTCGCGGTCGAGCGGGCGATCCTGAAGCTCGCGGACGCGGCCCTTGCCGATCAGGACCTCCTGGATAGGATTGATCGTGGCATCGTCGCGTCGGTGGGACACGCGCTCGAGCCCTATCGCACCGAGGTCGCTCAGCTGATCGAGCAGACCGTCGAGCAGTGGGACGCCGAGGCCACCTCGACCAGGATCGAGCTGCTGGTGGGGCGGGATCTGCAGTTCATCCGCATCAACGGCACGCTGGTCGGGGGCCTGGTCGGGCTGATCCTGTACAGCCTGGCGCGGATCCTCTAAGGGAGAACACATGGCGGCACCCGAACGGCTGGACCTCGGCTCCGAGGCCGTCGTGACCGACGGCAGCGTCATCACCGACGCCAGGGACGTGCCCCAGCGCATCCGCGAGGGCGGGATGATCCTGGCGATGATCGCGCTCGTGGCGGTCAGCGCCCAGATCGCGGTCCCGATCCCCGGCACGCCGGTTCCGATCACGCTGCAGGATCTCGTCGTGTTCGCGGTCGGCATCGCGCTCGGACCCAGGCGCGGCGGCGTCGCGATCGCCTCCTACGTGGTGCTGGGCGCGATGGGCGCCCCGGTCTTCTCCAACGGTCACGGCGGCCTTCCCTGGCTGATGGGACCGACCGGCGGCTTCCTCCTCTCGTTCCCGATCGCGGCCTACGTGGTCGGAGCGGCCAGCCGCTCCGGAGCGCTCTGGATGCTCGCGCTCGGGGTGATCGCCGCGCAGGCGGTGATGTTCGCGTGTGGCATCGGACAGCTCATGCTGCTGACGGGAGTCGGCCTCGGCACCGGCGTCGAGCAGGCGTTGATCCCGTTCCTCCCCGGCATCGCGCTCAAGAGCGTGCTGGTCACGATTTTCGGCACCGCTCTGGCATCGCACCGGAAGAAGTAGCCGGACGAGCTGAGCACGCTGAACGAAAGCCCCGCGAGGCCCCAGCGCCTCGCGGGGCTTCTTCGTGTCCAACGTCCAGCGACCCCACCAGGCGCTATTGGAAGATCCTGAAGTTCCCCAGCACCATCCAGAGAATGATGCACACGATGATGCCGAAGCATCCGCACCCACCGGCCTTCTTGGCCCCATATCCCGCCACCAGCCCCCGTAACAGCTTGCTCATCGCCCCATCCCTCGAAGGAGTCTAGTTTTTCGGTACCCGGCCTCCAGTGCATGGCACGTACCAGAACGCCGAGGTGCGTTGCATGGCCTGAAGCTTGCCCCCCCGGCCTGTCAGTGGGATCACAACAGGCAAGGAGATCGACCATGTCTTCGCTTTCGAACAAGGGCCGCAACGCGCGGCTGCTCACCACACTGGGACTCGCGCTCGCGCTCGCGCAGGCGGCGCCCGCGAACGCACAGCAGCGGCTGCTGCTTCCGGAAGGGACCGTGCTCACGGTACGCACCGAGACCGCGCTCAACTCCCAGACCGCCCAGGTCGGACAGAAGTTCAGCACGGTGATGACGGATTCCGTCCGCGTGGACGGCTATACCGTGATCCCCGAGAACAGCAAGATCGAGGGCACCGTCAGCGTGGCGCGTCAGGCAACGAGCCAGGAGTCCGGCCTGATCGGCGTCGAGTTCGATCGGATCGTCTTCCCGAACGGACGGGCCGTCGCGATCGACGGACGGCTCACGAGCACCGACCCCGCCGAGCGCCGTCAGATCGAGGCGCAGGGTGACGCGCGCGTCGTCTTCGTAGGCGGCCGCAGCGGCTTCGGCGCCGCCATCGGCAGCATCGGCGCGGGCGCCGGCAACGACCCGGTCGCGGGCATCTTCGGGGCGCTGGGCTCCCTGCTCTCGAAGGGCGCGGACGTGACGGTGCCGACCGGCACGGCGCTCGCCGTACAACTCGCTCAGGGCATCACGCTGGCCGCGACCAACCGCCCGACTGGCAACCCGCGCGCGGACGCCTTCACCATCTATACGTCCGCGGAGATGATCCGTGCGGCGCAGACGGCGCTGCGCGCCCAGGATTACTACCGCGGGCCGATCGACGGCCGTCTGACGGAGGACACGCAGCGCGCGCTGTTCGAGTTCCAGATCGACAACCGCATCCTGGCTACGGGGAACCTGGACGGTCGTACCGCTTCGGTGCTCAAGCTTTCGACGAGCACGACCACGGCGCTCGCGCTCTCGGCCCAGGAAGCAGCTCTGGTCCGCCGCAACGCCCAGGTGCTCGCGGGCAACTGGCGGACGCACCTCGCCATCCCGACCACGATGCGCCTGGATCCGCGCCGCAACTACGAGCCGGCCGAGCTCGAGCTGCACTTCGCGCTTTCGGCCTGCGCCGACAATGCCAGCCTCTACGACCAGATGGTGAGGGTCTCGGGCAACGCGGACGGCGTGGCGGCGGCGAACATGGCGCTGGTGAACGCTTCGAAGCGGGTGGACGCGGCCTTCCGCGCCATGACGACACCGGTCCGCTTCACGACCGCCTGGCGCACCATCCTGGCCGACCTCTCCCCCGTGGACGACACCTATTAGGGGAGGGTCGTCCCAGCAGGGAAAAGGGGGCCCGCCGGCGCGTCCGGCGGGCCCCTAGTCATTGCCGGACCCCCTCTCCCGTGCAATCGGGCAGCAGGTCCCTTAGGTTGGCGACTGCGCGGCGAGCCATAGGGGCGAGTCCGGCGCGGCCCGACCCCCCCCGTGACCGATTCCGAAAGCTCTTACGAGGAGGATAGGTCGTGATTGAACGCCTTGTCGGAATTGCATCCGTCGGCCCTGCCTGGGTGCTCTGGCTGCTCCTGGTCCTCTCCCTGTTCTCGGTCGGAACCATCATCGAGCGGATGATCTATTTCCGCCGGCGCCTCCTCCGAATGGTCCCGTTCTCGCGTCAGCTCGAGGACACCATCCGCAAGGAGGACCTGGGCGCGGTCCGCGCCCTGCTCAGCGGCCACCGGGGCACCGAGTCGGCGATCATCCTGCGCGCCCTCGAGTGGTTCGACGACGGCCCGGAAGCGATGAGCGAGGTGCTCGAAGCTGCGATCCGCGAGCAGCGGATCGAGCTGGATCAGGGCTCGGCCTTCCTCGGAACGGTGGGGAACAACGCGCCCTTCGTGGGACTCCTCGGCACCGTGCTGGGCGTGGTCGCCGCGTTCCAGGAGCTGAGCAACACGGCAGGATCCGCCATCGGCAACGTGATGACCGGAATCGCCGAGGCGCTGATCGCCACCGCGCTGGGCATCGCCGTCGCCCTCCCCGCGGTCGTGGCGTACAACCTGTTCACGAAGCGGGCGGACGCCACCGAGGACAACGCGCGCGCCCTGATGAACCTGATCCTAGCCTACAGCAAGAGCACCCGGCCGGGCGCGGGCAGATTGTCCGCCGTCGCAGCGTCGCGCTGAGAGACCTCCATGCCCACCCTGTCCTCCCGCGGACGCCGTCGCAACGAGCTCATCACCGGAATCAACATCACGCCCCTGGTCGACGTGGTGCTGGTGCTACTGGTGGTTCTGATGGTGGTCTCGACCTACATCGTGTCGCAGGCGATGAAGGTCGAGCTGCCCAAGGCCGCCACGAAGGACGAGGTGAACCAGGAGCCGCTCACCATCACGATCCTACGGGACGGAAGCATCCGCTTGAACGATCGGGAGATCCAGGAGAACGACGTGCTGGACGAGCTCAGGTTCGCCTACCGGAGCCGGCCGGACGCGCCGGTGGTGATCAGCGCCGACCGGGCGGTGCCCTACGGTCGGGCCGTGCAGTTCGTGGACTACGCCCGCCAGGCCGGCGCGACGCAGTTTGCGATCAAGGTCGAAGAGGACCGCTGAGATCGGGACACCGCGACCGCAGTAGATCGAGGTCGCTGGGCAGGATCGCTCCACCCGCGGAGGTCTCCCCGTTGCCGTGCGTCTCCTGGCTCATCAGGGCGCTCGCGCTGGGCGAATGGCCGAGCCCCAGCGCGTGTCCCAGCTCGTGGGCCGCCACCAGGCGTAGATCGTCGGGGTTGGCGAAGCGGTAGATCTCGATCTCGCGCTGGATGGAAACGACGCGGCCGCCCTGCTCGTGCGCGGCTTCCTTGTACAGGCCGGCCTCGACGCGAGTGGGCGGGAACATCCTCTCCAGGGCCGCTCCCTTGGCTCCGTGGTCGATCAGATCCTGGTTGAGCCGATCGGCTTCGGCCTGGATGGAAAGCCGCAGCGCCTCCAGCTCGCCCTGAGCCTGGTCGAGATCCCTCCTCACCTCCTGGAGCTGCTCTCCCTCATCCGTCAGACCCTGCGCGACCGAATCCGGCGCGCCGCCGCGGCGGTTCCAACCCTCCACGGCCGCGTTGTGCGCGACCACCTGCCGCTCGAAGTCGGCGACACGCTCCTGATACGCGGTTCGCCCCTGCTCGAATCCCTTCTGCCGGCCGGCGAGTCCGTCGCGGCGGTCGTCGAGGGCGCGGCCCGCCGCATCGAACTCGCGCTCGAGGTCCAGCCGCTCGAGGAGATTGCTCTGCCGGTCGTCGTACACGAATCGAACCAGGAATCCCGCGGCCGGGTCCTCCGCGAAGAGACTCCGCCCGACGGCATCCTCCCAGAGGGCGGCGGCGTTCTGGAGGGCGGATCGTGCGTCGGCCGGCGTGAGGCCGAACCGGTCGTCCACCGCCTCGATGCGCCAGGAGAGCGGTACGGCGCAGGGAACGGCGGAGCCGCCCGTCCTCTGCTGCTCGATCGGATCCAGGGCAGGCTGGGCCGAAGCCTGGGCGGAGGAGGGCCCACCTGGCTTGCTCATGAGGAGCCAGCCCAATAGCCCCACGATCGAAAGTGCGGCCCCTACGGGCGCGATCCGGCGTGTCATTACTCGATGCCTCCCGGGCGCAGCGTACAGGGCCGCCGGCACCCATCCTACCCCGCCCGGCGGGTGCGCCACAAGCGCCCTGAGCCCCCTCCCACATCGGCATGTTGTGTGCTCTGCCTCGGGCGCAGTAATGTGGGGGAGTTGGCCTTCCCTTCTGCTGGCTCTCGGCCCTCAGTCGATCCCGCTTTGCATCGGAGGCTTTTGATGGGGGCAACGCTACGGGACGATGCGCAGGACCGTCTGCAGTACCGCTCCAGGGATCTGGCCAAGGAGCGCTGGGGCCAGCGCATGTCGTTCTCGATGATGGCGGCCACCGCCGCGCACGCGGCGGTCTTCGCCCTCTGGCCGATGGGTGGACCGAGGCTCAACCTCTTCGAGCCCGACCTTCCGGTGGACCCGGGTCTGCCGGTCTTCATCAACATGTACGACCTGCCCGAAGGCGTCGATCTGGCCCAGGGCACTCTGCCGATCCCAGCGCGCACGGGTAACGCTCCGCTCGACCCTACCGCGGAGGCGGAGCGTCCCGGCGTCTCGGAAGAGGATCTGCGGGACATGCAGGACGACCTGCGCAACCGCCTCGTGCGCGGCGCATCGTACGTCCCGACCATCTCGGACAACCCGATGTACCAGGGAACCAATAACGGCAGTCCGACCGACGAAAACAGCAGTGTCGGCGGTGCGCGAGGCGTGGCGAACAACGCGACCAACCCGACGGAATTCGAATCGCTGAGGGCGCTGAGCGCGATCGATCTCGAGCGCCTCAACGCGCTCCGGCCCGACGTAGCGCTCGAGGCCGCGTCGAACTGGGTGCTGGTCCGGAATCCGTCCGAGGTCTGGGATTACATGAGGCGGAACTCGAGCCCGCAGGATCGCAACGCCGGATCGGTCCAGGTGGCGCTCTGGGTCAGCCCCACGGGCTCGGTCGAATGGGCCGAGGTCGTCGGGTCCAGTGGGAAGGCCGACCTGGACGACCTCGCGCTGCAGCTGTTCAGCAAGGTCGTCACGTTCCGCCCGGCCCGATTCGAGGGCGTTCCCATGCCCATGTCGGCGGTATTCACGATTAACTTCCCCTGGTTCTGAGAGGGGCTCGGGGCTCCTCGATGCGGCGCTCGCGTACGATCCTCGCCACGCTCGCGTTGGCCGTCGCCCTGGGCGGCTGCGCCGGCGGACCGCGGGGACCCAAGCTGCCCATCGTTTCGCCCACGGGCATCGTCTACGAGCTCGGCACTCCGCCCGTGCGGACCCGCTACTCGCAGACCGCGGTCCTGTACCTGGTCCAGGGCTTCCTCGACCGGGCGCTCGAGATGGCCAAGGAAGGCCTCCTGGCCGATCCGACCAACCCCATCCACTACTACCTCGCTGGCCTCGCGAGCTCGCGGCTCCACGCGTACGACGAGGCGGACGAGATGTTCACCGAGGCACAGCGCCTCTATCCCGCGTATCAGCTCGAGATCGAGCCCGAGCGGATGGCCGCCTGGGGGGATGCCTACAACCAGGGAGTCCAGGCGTTCGACTCGGGGAACGTCGAGGGGGCGATCAAGTCCTGGACCGCGGCTGCCCGGATGTACGATCTCCGGGCCGAGGCGCACCGCAACCTCGGCAACCTCCTCACGCGCGAGGGCGTCTACGAGGACGCGATAGAGGTCTACCGGCGCGCGTTGGCGGGACTGGAAAAAAGGCCGGCCACGGTTGTTCTCACCGCGGATGATCTGAAGGTTCGCGAGGAGGACCGCATCAGCACCGAGGAGAGCCTCGCGCAGGTCCTCCTCTTCGTGAAGCGCTACGCCGAGGCCGAGCCGCTGCTGCGGAGCCAGGTCGAGCGCGACACGACGGACATCCAAACGCGGAGCGACCTGGCCTCCGCGATCGCCGGCCAGAGCCGGACGGACGAGGCGGCCACCATCTATTCCGCGCTGCTCTCGCGCCCCGACCTGAACTCGACCCAGCTGTTCAACCTGGGCGTCGCGCTGTTCAAGACGCGTGACTACCAGCGCTCGGGCGAAGCGTTCGGACGACTCACGCAGATGCGTCCCGAGTCGCGCGACGCGTGGTTCAACTACGCCAACGCCCTGTTCGCGGGGAACGACTGGACCCCGCTCCTCGGCGCCGGCGACCATCTCGCGGACCTCGATCCGCTCGGCAAGGACGTCCTCTTGCTCGCCGCACGCGCCCATCTCGAGAACGGAGATCCGGACGGAGCCCGCGCGGGGCTGAAGCGACACGACGATGCACCCATCTTCGTGAAAGACCTTCAGATGCGTCCATTGGGAACCGCCACCCGGATCGTGGGACAACTGGTCGGCAACGCCGCAGAGCCGGGGTCCCCTGTGCGGCTGCGGTTCTGGTTCTACGACGAGGGCGACGCGCTCGGTAGCGAAACGGTGGACGTCGTCGCTCCGGCGAAGGGCGAGAGCAAGCAACTCGAGGTCTTGTTCCAGACCGGAGCCACCGCCTTCCGGTACGAGCTGGTCCCCTGAAGCCAGCTCCGAGCGAGCTGCATTTCCCCTCGGGCCGGAGCGCGGAGGTGATCGTGCCGCGCGCCGCCAGGACGCGGCGAATGCTCTCCAACGCAGTCAAGTTCACGGAGCGGGGAGACTGGATCGAGGTGGACTACGGCCGGAACAGCCAGGGCGCGTTCATCGCCGTCCGCGACAACGGCATCGGGATCGCCCCCGAGAAGATCCACGAGATCTTCGAGCCATTCGTTTCGGAGTTCTGCCTCGTCCTGCCCAGGAAGCCGGCCAGGTAGTCCCCCTTTCCGTCGCCCAGCGCGATGCGGTCAGGGCGTCACTTCGTCGTCGGGGCGATCTGTCCTTCCTGCTGCACCGCGCCCTTGAACGGCGGCACGCCGGCACCGGGACACCAGTCTCCGTTGCTTCGGAAGTGGGTGTTCAAGCACTTGTACTCCGACCCCAGCCGGAGCAGAAGCTCCATCGTCTGAGGATACGGTGTGCGTTGGAAGAACCCGTTCCGGCCGCCGCGCGTCAGGTCCACCACGGACTGGCCCATGCGGCTGAGCGCATGCACGTCGGCGCCCTTGGAGACCAGGTACTCGATCAGCGGGTTGTCACCCCGCACGGCAGCGTAGTGCAGCGGCGTATAGCCCCAGGCGTCCGGCAGGTTCACATCCGCGCCCATCTCCTCGGTCAGCCACTTCACGGCCGGGAGGAAGTTGTTCGGGACGTTGTTCTGCTGGAACGCGCCCACGGCCATGTAGCCACCGCCCGCCGCGGCCTGGATGGGATACATGTTCGGAGACCCGGTCGGGAAGATCGGCAGCCCGGAATCCTCGAGATTGCGGCCGTCCACCTGCCGGTTGCCGCGCAAACCAGGCTCGGGCCATGTGGTCGGGATGGTCGGATCCGCGCCGAATGCGGCCATCGCAGTCATCGCATCCAGGTCCTGGGCGAAGCTGGCGCGCCAGAACGGTGTCGCACCCGTGATGTCCTGCCCGAACTTGTTCTCCCACTCGAAGAACCAGAGGTGCGACGTGAGGGGGTGGTTCGGATTGGCGCCCTTCTCGAGCAGTGCATTCAGCACTGCCAGGTACTCCGTCTGCTGGTTGTCCTGCGCGCGCGGCTGCGGCTGGTCGGTCCACTTGAGCGCCCACTGGGTCTGGAGCAGCGCGAACAGCGGGGCGATCCCGTCCGTGTTCGTAGCCACGTTCACGTCGGCGCCGCGCTGGATCAGGACCATCGCGAGGTCGTAGCGCCCGTTCAGCAGCGCCTGCACGAGCGGCGTGCTGCCGTCCGCGCTGGTCTGGTTGATGTTCGCGCCGCCATCGAGCAAAGCACCGATTGCCTCGATCCGACCCTCGCGGGCCGCGTGGTGGAGGGCGGTCATCCCGCCCATGCGACGGACGAGCGTCTCGGCGACGGGACGGGAGAAGACGGTGTCGGTGCTTTTGTCCATGACATTCGGCAAGGACCACCAGGGCCGCTTGGCGGACAGCTGGTCCGGCGTGAAGCCCTCGAGGACCTTGGCGACATCTTCCTTCGAGCCGAGGAAGGCGCGCTGGGCCGCGATCGCCTGCTGCTCCTCGACCACCGTCAGCTCGCGCTGGGTGCCATCCGGTGCGCTCGTCCGGATGCCCGAGATCACCTGCGTCATCCGGGCATCCGCGGCCTTGTCCACCACCAGTTGCTTGAGCAGATCCTGGATTTCGGTGGTGATCGCCGCGTCGGCGCCGTGGGCCATCAGCTCCTTCACCGCAGCCGCGCGGTTGTACGCGGCCGCGAACATCAGCGCCGTCTGCCCGGAAGACGACTCCCTCGCGTCCACGGGGGCGCCCTTCTCGAGCAGCGTCTTGACCACCCGCTCACCGTTCAGGGCCTTGGCGGCCAGGTGCAGCGGGGTCACCCCCGTCGTCGTCGTCACCGCCGAGGGGCTCGCGCCCGCCGACAGCAGCGCCTGCACCACCGTCAGGCGCGCACCACTCGCCGCCAGGTGCAGCGGCGTGTAGTCACCGATCTTGGTCTTCGCCTCGACGTTCGCCTTGGCCCCGAGCAGCAGCTTCGTGATCTCGAGGTTGCCCTCCTGCGCGGCCAGGTGCAGCGCGGTCAAGCCGTCGCCCTGCGCCGCGTTCACGTCGGCCCCCTCCTTCAACGCCGCCTTTACCGCCGCGACGTCGCCCCGCTTCGCCGCGTCCAGCAGCGCCCGATCGTCCGGCAGGATTGCGCCGGTCAGAAGCGCGAACGCGAGAACCGCCGCGCTGAATCCTTGTTTCAGTTTCACCGGGCCTCCGTGTTAGGCGCCCCTGGGGGCGTAGAGCGGGAACGCACCGGTCGAGTCGCCGAACCGGCTGATGTCGTCGTGTCCCATCGCCTGCAGCAGGCTCACGAACACGTTCGCCATCGGCGTGCCCTGCGGTGCCCTCAGGTGCGTGTTGCCCTCCAGCAGTCCGTTG
>CAMCNM010000016.1 GCA_945876015.1 Gemmatimonas phototrophica | reverse complement strand
TTCTTCGCTCCCCGCTTCGCTTTGCTACGCTCCAAGTCCTTCGGACTTAGTCGCTACGAAGCGAGCCCCTCGCCCCAACCCCGTTCCAGCCGCCCGCTTTAGCGCGGGGTCAGGCACGCCACAGGGACGATCATTTCCTCGGGGCTGATGCCCCCGTGCAGGAAGGAGTTCCGGTAGCGCTGCTGATACTCGCGCAGCTTGGTGGGATAGACGAAGAAGAAATCCTCAAGCGCGATAACGTAGTTGGTCCCCAGTCGGCCCTGGGGGAAACGCAGGTCGAGCTGGTTGTTGGTGGCGAACGCGTGCGACGCGTTCTCCGCGCGCAGGTCCTGCCCGAACTTGTACCGCAGGTTCGCCGTGGTGTCCTTGCGCGCGAACACGGTGGTCGGCCGCTGGCACAGGATCGATCCGTGGTCGGTCGTGAGCACCACGCGGTGGCCGGCGGAGGCCGCCCCGCGTAGCACCTGGTAGGCGGTCGAGCGCTCGAACCACGAGCGGGTCAGGTCGCGCAGCGCCGCCTCGTCCTTGGCCACCTCCATCAGGATCGGCGACTCGGAGCGGCCGTGGGTCATCAGATCCACGAAGTTGAACACGAGCGCGATCACCGAGCTCGGGGTCTTGAGCGCGGCGTTCACGCGGGCGCGCACCTGATCGCCGTCCCGGTCGCTGAAGATCTTGTCGTAGTGCACCGGCACGTTGCGACCGGTCAGCCGCTTCAGCTGAGCGATCAGCAGCTCGTCCTCGAACGAGTTCAGGCTGCCTTCGTCGTCCGACTGATTCCACCAGGCCGGGTGGCTGCGCGCGATCTGATCGGGGAACTGGCCGCTGAAGATGGCGTTGCGCGCGTACGGCGTCGCCGTGGGACGGATCGAGTAGTGATAGCTCTCCTCCACGTCGAAATAGGGCGTCAGCAGCGGGTTGATCACGCGCCACTGGTCGAGGCGCATGCAGTCGAGCACGACGAAGAAGACCGGATCCGTGCCCAGGCGCGGGATCACGTACTTCTTCACGATATCGACCGAGAGATCCGGGCGAGGCACGTCCTCCCGCATCCAGTGCGGATAGACCTGGATGATCCACTCGCCGAAGTCCCGCCTCAGCTCGGTCAGCAGCTCCCGCACCGATTCCATCAGCCCGAACTCGCCGCCCTGCTCGAGCCGGATGTGCCAGTCGATCAGCTCTGCATAGATCGCGGCGAACTCCTCCGCGGTGGACGCCTCCTCGCGCTTCATCGACAGACGGCTGAAGCGCGCCGCGAAATCCTGCGCCACCTGCTGCTGCCTGATGGACGAGCCCTCGAGAATGCGTGTGACCACGGAGAGGACCTGCCGGGGACTGGTGGGCTTCACCAGATAGTCGTCCACGCGGCGGCCGATCGCCTCGCGCATGGTCTTGTCCTCTTCGGACTTAGTGACCATGACGACGCGGGCGTGGAGGTCCGAGCGCCGCAGCGACTCGAGCACGGCGAGCCCCGGGCGGCCGGGCATCTGCTCGTCCAGCAGGACCAGGTCGTAGGTGTTGTCGCGCAGCAGGGCGAGCGCGTCGTCGCCGTTCGAGATCGCGTCCACGTGATAGCCACGCGCCTGCAGGAACAGCACGTGGGGACGGAGCAGCTCGATCTCGTCGTCCACCCAGAGGATGCGCTTCGCTTGCGGCTTCATGAAGGTCATCTGGTCAACCTAGACCGGGGGATTGAGGACGGCCAAGGGGGCTCGCCCCGCCGACGCCAGATACCGGGCATGCTTCGGGCCACTCTCGGTTGCGAACGCCTCATTCCCCCCCTACCCTGCCCGTCCCGTCCGAGCCCTCGGGCGGCCCCGTCGGCGGCCCCTTGAACCCACCAACGGAGCGGATCGTGAGCGATATGGTGATCACCCTTCTCAAGGTGCGCTGCGACGAGGTGACCGACGATTTCCTGGAAGGCCTGACGGACGAGTTCGGCTGGCGCGTGTGCGGGTTCGACGCCGCCGGCGACGAGGTGGTGCGCGTCGAGGAGATCCCCATGAAGGGGCTCGAGACCGTCGCGGCCGGCTCCACCCATACCGTGGACCGGGAGTTGGCCCGCGTCGGGCCTGACGCGTGGATGGCCCAGGTCGAGTTCTGGGACCAGGACACGTTCGGCTCGGATGACCTGCTCGGCTGGATCGAGATCAGGCGCGGCGACGGCCCCGGTCTCACCTTGAGCGGAGGGACCTCCACGGAAGACCTGGGCGGCGGGGCGTTCCGGCTGACCGGCGAGAACGGCGACTACACGGTCTGGCTCAAGGTCGAAGAGCAGTGATGTGACGAAGCCCCGCCCGGACGAGGCTCCGCACGCACCGAGGCCGGCGGCCACGTCGGTCAGTTCTCGTTGTACTCCTTGGGGAGCTTGAGGCCGGCCACCAGGCCAGCGTGATCCGCGCGCCACATCCCGCTCGGATCGGTCCGATCGTTCTGCTCCTCACCCACGATCTCCACCTCGATCCCGCCGGGAATCTTGTCGCCGTAACGGGCGTCGCGCGCGAGAACGAAGTCGATGCGCTCGTCGAGGTGCGAGTCCGCGTTCCGGAGGTCGGACTCCTGACAGCAGGTGTAGCCCGGGTCGTTGCCGTGCCCGCGCGCCTCGTAGAGGTCCACGAAGCCGGCCGCGATCAGCGTGTTGTAGGTCGGCGTCCACGACGGCGCGCCCGGGTGGGCGTCGTCGGAGTTGAGATCGCCCGAGATGATCGTCATGCCGTCGAGACCGTCGGCCACTCCACCGAGGAGCTCCGCGGCCTGCCCCGCCTGGACCGGCGCGAGCCGCTGGGTCTCGAGGTGCGTGGCGATGAAGTGGAACGGACGGTCCTCGTAGCGCGCGCTCACCCGGATCCAGCCGCGCTTGAGCGTCACCGGCCCGAGCGTGAAGCGCGCCGCGTACGTGCTCTGCGCGCTCGCGGTCACCTCCACGTCCGTGCGGCGGAGCACCACGACGCGATCCGTCGCCGACAGGATCAGCCGCGGCGAGAGCGGCAGATTCACCGCCGTATTGGCCTGGATCCGCACCACCTCGTAGGGCAGCGCGCGACGCGAGATCTCCGACTGGATCGACGCGAGCAGGTCCGCTCCGTCCACCACGGCGCCACCCGCGCCCATGTCGAGCACGGCGAACTGGAAGACCTCCTCGAGGCCGACCAAGTGAGGCCGCTTGGCCGCGATCTCATCGACGATCGACGCGGCGCGCTCGGGGATGCGGCTGGCCCGCACCTGATTCCAGAAGGTGTTGGTCGCGCCGATCACCGCGGGGATGTTGCTGAAATCGAGGCTGAAGATCGGATCGGTGTCACCCCCGAGGTAGACGTTCTGGGAGTACACCTTGAACGGCTCCCGTCCGGCGGAATTCCAGAAGCTCGCGGCGGAGGGTGCGTCGGAAAGGTCCACCGTGGGCACGATCGCTTCGTCGTTGCAGCCCGTTACGGTGAGGATGACGGCGGCGGCGAGCACCGCGCGGGTGGTGGAAGCGGACAGTCTCATGGCTCTGCTCCAGTCGGAGGGTTGATTCCTCGGCCTCCGTCTGGCGGCCACGACCGAAGGATGCCGAAGAAGCCCGTGTGCCTCCGTACGGCAAGCGGCGTAGGCGCGCCGCCGCGACTACGTAGGGCCGAGCTACGCAGCCGCCCCGCCCCCATACCGAGGCCCGTCCCCGTGGGTTCGAAAGCATGAACCGCAATGTGTCGTTTCAGGTCCGGTAAAGTTTTCCTGAAGAGGCCCCGGCAAGCGTGTTTTAACAGATCGGTAAGCCCTTACTCCGTAACGCTTTGCAAGATGTGAGAACGATTGCCGGACGTGGCAGGGGCCTTGCTCGCAAGAACGAGCTTGAGATGAGTTCGTCGTGCTGCTGGCCGACGTGGACGGACCGGCGGCCGCTCACAAGGCGGCGACGCGCCTCGGCGGCCACCTGTCCACTACGCCATACCTGCTCACGCAGCGCTCGGTGCAGCTCGAGGCGCGCTTCGGCGTGGCCCTCTTCCCGGACCACGCGGAGGACATCGAGGGCCTGCTTGAGAAGGCCGACCAGGCACTCTCCGAAGCGAAGCGCGCGGGAGGTCCGGCGATCCGCATGGCGCCCATCTGACGTCAGACCTTTCTTCCGTCCTCATCGAGCTCGAAGCGCCGCATGTTCGGGGAGAAGATCCCTGTCACCGCCACGATCAGGATCGTCATCGCGCCGCCGAACACCACCGCCGGCACCGTCCCCATCAGCCGAGCGGTCACACCGCTCTCGAATGCTCCCAACTCGTTCGACGACCCCACGAACATCGAGTTCACCGAAGCCACGCGGCCGCGCATGTCGTTCGGCGTGCGGAGCTGAAGGATCGTCTGGCGGATCACGACGCTGACCCCGTCGGCGACGCCGCTCAGGAACAGGGCCGCGAGCGAGATCCAGAAGGAGGTCGATAGACCGAACACGATGATGCAGACGCCGAACATGAACACCGCGGAGAGAAGCTTGAGACCGGCCTTGTGATTCAGGGGGAAGTGCGCAACGGCCATCATCACGATGAACGATCCGACGGTCGGCGCCGCCCGGAGCAGGCCGAAGCCGGTCGAGCCCACCTTCAGGATGTCCTGGGCGAAGACCGGAAGCAGCGCGATCGCACCGCCGAACAGCACCGCGAACATGTCGAGGGCCAAGGCCCCCAGGACCACCTTGGTCCGGAACACGAACGCGAGTCCCTCCTTCAAGCTCTCCCTGATCGTCTCGCCGGGCGTGATCTCCGGCACCGCCTTGCGCTCGATGCGCAGGACGAATACGCCGGCCATCACCACGAACCCCACGACGACCAGCAGCGACCAGTGGACGCCCAGCCACACGATCGCCAGCCCTCCGACCGCGGGGCCCAGCGAGGAGCCCATCATCCAGACGCTGCTGCTCCAGGTCGCCGCGTTCGGGTAGTGCGAGCGCGGGATGAGGAGTCCGAACAACGAGAACACGGTCGGACCCACGAAGGCGCGCACGATCCCGCCGCAGAACACGAGCAGGTAGATGAGCCCGACCACGGTCCGCGCCGGGAGCTGCCCCCCGATGCGCGGCCAGGTGAGCAGGAAGAGGCCGGCGCTGACCGCGAGCAGCCCGAGCTGGCACTTGATCAGCAGGTCGCGCTTCTCGACCTGGTCCACGTAGTGGCCGGCGAGCAGCGCCAGCGACACGGCGGGGACCACCTCCGCCAGGCCGATGATGCCGAGCGAGAGGGGATCCTTGGTGAGGCTGTAGATCTCCCATTCGATGACGACGAACTGCATCGCCCACGCGAACACCACCGCGAAGCGCAGCGTCAGGAAGTGCTGGAATTCCCGGAACCGGAGCGCCGCGTAGGGATCCCGGGATGGCCGCGCCGGATCAGCCACCGACGTCCGGGCTCAGCAGGACGTCCACGACATCGACCACGGGCCGATATCCGATCCGGTGGTAGATCGCGTTCGAGGTGGGGTTGGCGAGATTCGTATAGAGCACCGCCGAGCGGCGGCCCTGTGCGAGCATGAAGGCGGTCAGCTCCCACGCCAGCGCGGTGGCGTAGCCGCGGCCGCGTATCTCGGTGGGCGTGTAAACATAGCCGATTCTCGCCCACCGGTCGGAGCGCGCGGGAACGGCCGCGAGGACGACCTGGTCACCTTCCTCGACGGTGGCGAGATAGAGCGGCGGATCGAACAGGGACGGATCCGCCTCGAGCTGATCGACCAGGCCCAGCAGGAGGTTATGCTCCGCCTCGGAACGCACGAGCCACGCCTCGGCGCGGGCCCGGAACGACGCCGCGTCGATCCAACGGACGACGCGCACGCGGGCTAAACTCGGAGTACGGAGAGGGTGGGGACGTTCGAGACCGACTCGTGATGGAAGCCCCACACGCGCAGGATGTAGTCGCCCGGGCCCGCGAGCCCGGACTCGCACGCGGCACGCCGCGCCTCCTCGTGCATCTGATCGGGATGGTCGAGGTTCCCGGCGACCGGGACTACACCCCAGAGAAGGTTGGTGCGCCGCAGCGTGCCCGCATCCGGCGAGATGGCGATGATCGGCGCCTGCGGCCGCTCGGCGGAGACCATCCCGGCGGACCAGCCGCTGCGCGTGAACATGACGATCGCGCGCACCATGAGGTCCCGCGAGAGCTGCGAGGTGGCCCGCGCGATCGCGTCCTCGAGGCGGATCGTCGCGACCGCCCGCTCGTCCGCGGGGAGCAGCACGTTCGTGGGAGGCGGCACGAGCGAAGCGAACCCGCCCCGTCGCCAGAGATAGCCCTCGGCCTCGCGCGCGACGCGGTCCATCATCTCGACCGCTCGGACCGGGTGATCTCCGGAGGCGGTCTCGGCCGAGAGCATCACCGCGTCGGCCCCGGACATGACCGCGGTCGAGACGTCGCTCACCTCGGCGCGGGTCGGACGGGCGTTCCGTACCATCGACTCGAGCATCTGGGTCGCCACGATCACCGGTCGCCCGGCGCGCCGCGCCATGTCCACCAGCTGCCCCTGCGCGATCGGCACCTGCTCGGGGGGGAGCTCCACGCCCAGGTCGCCGCGCGCGACCATGATCCCTTCGCTCACCTTGAGGATCGACTCGATCTCCTCGAGCGCTTCGGGCTTCTCGATCTTCGCGATGATCCCGGGCCGCGCCGAGCCCACCTCTTCGACGAGGGTTCGCAGCTCGACCACGTCGCTGGCCCGCCGCACGAACGAAAGCGCCAGGAAATCGACGCCGAGCCCCAGGGCGAAGCGCGCGTCGATCCGGTCCTACTCGGTCAGGGAGGGCGCCGAGACGGCGACGCCCGGCAGGTTCATCCCCTTCCGGTCCTTGAGCCGGCCACCCTCCACCACGATGCAGGGGATCTCGGTGCCGCTGACGCTCTCGACGCGGAGCTCCAGCAGACCATCGTCCAGGAGGATGCGGTCGCCCGGCTTCACGTCGCCCGCCAGGCGCGTGTAGCGGGACGGGATCAGACCGGGGCCGCCCTCGACGTCGCGCACCGTGACGACGACCCCGGCGCCCCTCTCGAGATCGATGCCGCCCCCCGCGAACCGGCCCGTCCGGATCTTCGGGCCGCACAGGTCAGCGAGGATCGCAACCGCGCGCCCTTCCGCTTCCGCCGCCTCGCGCACCCGCCCGAAGACGGCTGCGTGCTCCGCGTGCGTTCCGTGGGAGAAGTTGAGCCGAAACACGTCGGCGCCCGCCCGGATCAGCGCGCGCACCATTTCGGCGCCGCTCGAGGCGGGACCCAGCGTCGCGACGATCTTGGTACGCCGCCGCTTCAGGTGCTGGACCGCTGTATCGACGGGCAAGAAGGATCCCTGGCTGGGGGTCGCGGAGGTTCATTCTGCCGGGCCCGCGCCCTCGCGGCACGCACAGGGTGCGGTAGGAGGCCTTCGAGAAGGCACAGGGGCAAGCTGGGCAACCGGGAGGAGGTACCCGTGGGGCGACGCACCATAGAGCTCAGGTCGGGGACCTGGGAATGGAGCGTTGTGGACCCGGACGACCCTCGTCGCAAGTCGCACATTTCGGCGCGCGCGCGCGACCACTCCCCCGGGGCCGGCGGACGGCGCACGCACGGGAACGGCACCGGAAGTGGAGCTCGCCGGCGCCCCGCCCCTTCCGCGCCGCCGCATCGAGCTGCGCTCGACCGACAACGATCATCATCGGATGTGCGTGCGCGTCCCTCCGCACCTCGGCAACGCCGGAGACG
The DNA here is from genome assembly GCA_945876015.1 of Gemmatimonas phototrophica. Classification (GTDB taxonomy): domain Bacteria; phylum Gemmatimonadota; class Gemmatimonadetes; order Longimicrobiales; family Gaopeijiaceae; genus UBA2988. The sequence continues at coordinate 8,155 of CAMCNM010000016.1, read as the reverse complement.
ACGCGGCTGTAACGATGCTCGCGCTCAACCCGGATCGGCGGATCGTGATCGGTCTCGACGGAGCCACGTGGTCGCTCTGGCCCGAGCAGCATCAGGAAGCGAGCGCAGCCACGCACATGATGAGCGGCCCCCGCCTCGTGCGGGCGCTGAAGCCGGGCAATCGCGCGCGCGTCATTCCGCTTCCCGAAGGACTGGCGCTGGGCCAGCTTACGGACCGGGAGATCCTGGACCTGCTCGGCTGACCCGGAGCCCGCTTGGATCTTCGGCAGCTCTTCCCCCGTTCGCCCGCACGTACCGGATTCTGGTACCGCCGAGGCGCGCCCGGAGGTGAGCGGGTGTTCAACGCCGTGCGCGCCGGGGTGATCGCGCTGTTCGCCGTCGGGTGGAGTTGGTCGATCGCGATCGCCGCCGAAACCGGCACCACACCGGACGCCGCGGAGCGCCTCACCGCCGATCCCTTCGACCCCGCTTCCGCACCCGAAGCCGCGTTCATCATGGATGCGATCGTGCGCCGCTTCTCCGACGTCGAGGATCTGAGGGGGATCAGCGGCAACGTGCGCGTCGTGCTCACCGAGCCCGGCGAGCCCATGTATCTCGCGCTCCCCGATTCCCTGCCTGCGGACGTGGTGACCGAGCTCCGACTCATGCAGAACGGGGTCGTGGACCTTTCCGCTCCCGGCATCGCGGTGGACAGCCTCGCGCGCGCCCCCGCCCAGTCCGGCGTCTGGGCGCTCACGCTGCGCCACGGGACGGACGTGGAGGAGGTGCCCGACGTCAGGGTGGTCGTCCAGGTGCCGGCCTCCACGCGCAGGAACGGCGACATCGGCAAGTACCACATCGGGGAGTGGCCGTTCGAGCACGGCCGCAAGCCGCCGAAGGACATCTACCAGACGCCGCGCGGCTTCATCGAGGTCACGCCCGAGAACATGACGCTCCCGATCTCGGAGCATTTCGTGCTCGCCGACTTCCTCACCAAGGGCCAGGCGGACGTGTGGCCCAAGTACGTGGTGATGTCCCCCCGGCTCCTCGACAAGCTCGAGCTGACCGTCGCCGTGCTCGAGAAGAACGGCCGTCCGGTCATCGACGTGGGCATCATCAGCGGCTTCCGAACGCCCTGGTAAAACAACCACGGCGGCAACACCGAGGGCCGTGCTTCACTCTCGCGTCACATGTACGGCGATGCGATGGACTTCTACATCGACAACGACGGCGACGGCGGCATGGACGACCTGAACGGCGACGGCCGCGTGGACGTAAGGGACGCGCGCGTCCTGGCCGCGGCTGCCGACCAGGTCGAGAAGGATCACCCGTCGCTGATCGGCGGGGTTGGGATCTATGCGCCCACCGGCGCGCACCACGGGTTCGTGCACATCGACACGCGGGGATATCGCGCGCGCTGGTGATCCGGCGCCGCGCTCCGCCAGAGCCGGCGCACACGCGCCGGAAGAGGGAAGGACACCGATGATCGATCGAGCGACAACCCGCCTGCCCGGCGCCGACCGCCCGGGCCATCCGAGCTTCGAGGGAGGGCTCGTCGCCGACCTCCTCGAGCCCCACGCGAGCCTGCGCTACGTGGCGCGCCTGTTCAAGGCGCTCGCGGTCCTGCTCCTGATGCTGCTCGTCGCGGAGACCGTGCTCGGCATGATCCAGCAGGGACAGCAGGCCGTGCCCGTGCTCCTGGTGGAGGCCACCCGCCTGATCGTCTTCGCCGGCGTCCTCTGGGGGGTGGCCGACATGGCCCTCATGCTCATCGAGTCCAACCACGATCTGCGCGCGACGCGCCTCATGGTCTGGCAGCTGAGCGCGCTGATGAAGATGCGCATGGATCACGAGGGCATCGCGGTGGATCTGGTGCAGCCGCCGTTGGAGCCCCGCGATCCCTCCGGGATCCGCGAGGACTAGGTCAGAGCGAGTCCGGGACGGTCGGTTCGGGCGCTGGCTCGTCGAGCGGGGGTGCCGCCGATCCATCGGCGGGTTGGGGCTCCGCGCCGTCCGGCGCCGGCACCGGCGGCTCGCCACCGGAAGGATCCGGCGCCGCGGGCTCCAGCGAAGGCAGAAGCAGCTCCTCCGGCATCTCCGGGATCGCCGAAAGATCGGTCCCACCACCGCTCAGCCGCGCGATGATCAGGTCGCGCCGCCACGCCATCTGCGAAGGACGGTAGCCCGGGTTCGAGGTGAGCGGGTGCGGCAGCGTGCCCGCGAGCGATGCCGCCTGGAACCGGGTGAGCTTGGACGCAGGGACCTTGAAGTACTTCTGCGCGGCCGCCTCGACGCCGAACAGGCCGGGGCCGAGCTCGACCGTGTTCAGGTAGATCTCGAGGATCCGATCCTTGGACAGGAACCGCTCGATGCGCCGCGCGACGAAGAGCTCGGCGCCCTTCCGGGGAAGCGATCGGGCCGGAGAGAAGTAGAGGTTCTTCGCGAGCTGCTGGGTGATCGTGCTGCGGCCCTTCACCTGATCGCGGTGGTCCATGTAGTACCGTCCCGCGGCGAGCAGGGCGCTCCGGTCGTCCGCGTCGCGCCACGAGAACGGCGGCTTCCCGCGGTAGCGCAGCTCCTCGCCCAGCGCCTCCCAGTCGATCCCGGAGTGGTCGCGGAAGCGCCCGTCCTCGGAGGCGATCACCGCGCGCACCATCTGCGGCGAGATCTGAGAGAGGGGCACCCAGAGCTGCTGGATCTCGAGCGTTTCGCCCGCGGCTGACGCCTCGTCCATCCGGTAGCGCATCACGCCGGTCATGGCGGGATCGGTCCAGCGGTACGCGACGGGCCAGGGCAGCGCGAGCCACCCGATCAGGGGGAGCGCGATGAGCCCGACGAGGCCCCATCCGATCACCTTCTTCGCCTTCGGCATGGCCGTGCTACCCCGCGGCCCGCACGGGTGCGTCGGCAAGCGGATCGGCCACCCGGGCGAGCAGCACCCCGCCCACGATGAAGAACGCGGCGATCGCGACGACCGCGAGGCGTTGGTTCCCGCCCGTCACGCGCGACACCGTGCCGAACACGATCGGCCCGATGATCGACGACGACTTTCCGCAGAACGCGTAGAAGCCGAACATCTCGGCCTCCTTCCCTTCCGGGATGAGCGCGGACATGAAGCTCCGGCTCGCCGCCTGGATCGACCCGAGCCCGATCCCGGCGACCACCGCGATGCCGAAGAACACGCTCTTTGACGTGACGAAGTAGGCGGCGATCGCCACCGAGCTCCACAGCACGAGCATCGCCATGATGATCTTCTTCGGTCCCAGCACGTCGGTCGGCTTGGCCATCGCGAACGAGCCCGCCAGAGCCGAGAGCTGCACGACCAGGAAGAGGACGATCGTCTCCTGCTGATCGAACTGGAGGGTTTCGGACGCGAAGATCGCCGCGAACCAGATGACGGTGAGAACGCCGTCGATGTAGAAGAAGAACGAGATGAGGAAGCGGCGTAGCTCGCGCTCGGCCATCACCTCGCGGAAGATGCGGCGGAAGTCGGTGATCCCCTTCATCGCCGCCACGCCGAGCGAATCTCCCGTGCCGGGCGCCTCGGGCAGCATCGTGAACGCGGGCAGGCTGAACAGCAGCCACCACGCGGCGACGAAGATCCAGAGCAGATCGAAGCGCCCGGCGGAGGCGAGCGGGATGGCAGCGAGGAGTCCGGCCGCCGATCCGAGATAGCCGAGCCCGAAGCCCCAGCCGGACACGCGGCCTTGATGGCTCTTCGGGGCGATGTCGGGCAGGTAGGCGTTGTAGAAGACCTGGCCACCCTCGAACCCGAGGTTGGCGAGCACCGCGAGCGCGAACCCGGTCCAGACCATGCCCGGCTTCAGCGTGGTGAAGAACCCGACCGCCACGACCCCGAGCAGCGTGTAGACGAGCATCAGCCGCTTGCGCACGCCGGCGCGGTCCGCGACCGAGCCGAGCAGCGGAGAGGTGAGCGCAACGATCGCGACCGAGACCGACCCGACCCAACCCCAGATCTGGTCGCCGCGCCCGTCCGCGTTCCCGACGATGACGTTCGCGAAGTAGACGTTGAACACGGCCGCCGCGATCACGGCCGAGTAGATGGATCCCGCGAAGTCGTAGAACGCCCAGGAGACCACGTGCTTACGGTTCACCAGGTCACGCTAACCCGCGGCGCGGGACGATCGCCAGTGCGGCATCCCGGGCCCGCCGTTGCGCCGTCCCGAGGGTCCCCGCGAATCTACGCCCGCCCCGGGCCGCCAACTTCACAGAGGATCCCCAGGATCAAGCGTCCCTCGTCCGCCCTGATCGTCTTCGCCCTCTGGCTTCTGGTGTTCAGCTCGGCGAGTCAGACCATGATCATCTCGCCCATCCTCCCCAGGATCGGGCAGGAGCTGGGGATCGACGCGGCCGTGCTCGGTACGCTGGTGTCGGCCTACTCGATGATGCTGGCCCTGTTCGCCGTGATCAGTGGGCCCATCTCGGACCGGATCGGTCGGCGGCGCATGCTGCTGCTGGGCACCGGGGTGATGGCGATCGCGCTGTCCCTGCACGTGTTCGTGACCAACTACGCGTCGTTCCTGGCGCTGCGCTCGCTCACCGGAGCGGCCGGGGGCATGCTCTCCGGGGTGGCGGTCTCCTACATCGGCGACTGGTTCCCCTACGAGCGCCGGGGATGGGCCACCGGCTGGGTGATGAGCGGATCCGCGTTCGGGCAGATCATCGGTATTCCGCTTGGGATCGTCATGGCGGGTCGGTGGGGATTCCGGGCGCCGTTCTACATGTTCGCGGTCACCATGGCGGCGACGTTCGTGATCATCTGGTTCCGCATTCCCCAGCCCCCCGTGGAACGGCACAAGGCGCCCCTCACCGTGGAAAGCGCCGTGCGAGACTACTGGGCGATGCTCCGCCGGAAGGAGGTCGCCCTGGCCTCGCTCGCATACTTCATGATGTACATGGGAGTGTCGGTCTACATGGTGTACTTTCCCTCCTGGCTCGAGAACGACCTGGGTGTGACCAGCGCGCAGATCGCCTCGATCTACCTGTTCGGAGGCGTCGCCAACGTCCTGGCGGGACCCATGGCCGGGCACGCCTCCGACCGGGTCGGCCGGAAGCGCATCATATTGATGTCGTCGTGCGGACTCTCGATCCTGATGCTGCTCACCACTCCGGTGGTGAGGAGCGTGTGGATCGCCTATCCCTTCTTCTTCATGGCCATGGTCTTGATCGCGATGCGAATCAGCCCCTTCTCCGCCCTCCTCACCTCGCTGGACGACAAACGGCGCGGCTCCCTCATGAGCCTGACCGTCGCCCTGAGCCAGGTGGGATTCGCCGTGGGCGCCGCCCTGTCCGGGCCTCTCTACGCCAGGGTGGGCTACGGATCGAACACCATGCTCGGCGCGGTCGCGGTGCTGGCGATGGGGTTGATCGTGTGGGTCTGGGTGCCCGAGCCGAGCAACGGTCCGAGGCTCGGCGTCGCGGCGGTCGAGGCCGTCGAGCGATGCGCCCGGTCGGGGGCAAGTACCTGATCCTCCTCGTGGAGGACTCGATCGAGGAGATCTACCTCGTACGTGCGCTGCTCGAGAGAGGTGGGCCTTACCAGGTCACCACGTCGCAGGACGGAGATATGGCCGCGCGGCTGATGGAGAAGAAGGCCTTCGATCTGGTCATCACGGACTTGAACCTGCCCGGCAAGGACGGCTACGTCCTCATCCGGGAGGTCAGGGCGGCCCACCCGACGCTACCGATCCTCGCGACCACGGGCTACACCGCCAGCCACTACATCGAGCACGCGTACCGCGCCGGCGCCAATCACGTGCTGTCGAAGCCGCTCGACCGCGACGAGCTCCTGCAGCGCGTCGCGGAGATGTGCACCCCGAAGGCCACCCCGGCGGCCCCGCCCTCCGCCGTGCTCGCGATCGGCGCGCTGCCCGGAGACGTCGAGGGCGGCTGCGGCGGCACCCTCCTGGGATTCCGGGAGCGGGGCGACGGAGTGTTCGTGCTCCCCTTCAGCGCGTTGACCGGGGACGGCGGCCCAGGCGCCGAAGCCGAGCACAAGGCAGCGGAGCTGATGGGGGCGCGCATCATCATCACCGGCACGTCGGTCACGCACGCCGAGAATCCCTCCGAGCACCAGATGCTCCTCGAGCGCATCATCCGGGAACTCAAGCCGCACACGGTCTTCATCCCCTCCCTGGCCGACAACAACCCGCAGCGGAGGGAGGCACACCGCATCGCGCGCACCACGGTCGGGAGCGTAGACACGGTCCTCGCCTACGAGACAGCGAGCGCGTCGGACGAGTTCCGCCCGACGCGCTTCGTAGACATCGCGCCGATGCTGGCCCGGAAGCTCGAGGTGCTGACCGCGTTCCGGGACCACGCGCGCCCCGACCTTCAGGCCAAGTACGTTGAGGCGGCTGCGATGCATGGGGGGAGGCGGCTCGGATTCGGCCAGGCGGAGGCGTTCGAGGTGCTGCGCGAGAAGGGCAAGGACATCCCGTGACCCGCGCCCTCGGGGCGCTCGGGCTGGCCTCGGCGGCGCTCCTGTCCGCGTGCGCGCCCGCTCTGGCCGGAGGACAGGAGCCGCGAGCAGCGCTGCCGGCAGTCGCACCGGCGACGGAGCCGGCGGCGATTCCTCCGGGCAAAGCCCCGCCCAGCGGTCCCTACGCACCGAGTTGGGACGTCCTCCATTACGACCTCGAGATCGCGCTACCCGAGGGACCAGGTTGGATCGCCGGCCACGCCCGCATCGGCCTCGCGCGCAGCGACGTGCCGGACACGGTGCTCCGGCTCGATCTGGTCGGGCTCGCGGCCCAGCGCGTGACCGTGAACGGCGGCGACGTCGCGGTGGATCAACAGAATGGGAAGCTGCTCGTCGTGACCGGCCCGGGCTCGGCCGGAGACCTCGTGCAGGTCGAGGTCACCTACTCGGGAGTCCCCGAGGATGGGCTCGTGCTCGGCCGGAATGCGGTCAACCAACCCGCAGCGTTCGCCGACAACTGGCCGGACCGCGCGCGCTACTGGTTTCCCTCGATCGACCATCCGGCCGACAAGGCGACGCTCGCGCTGACCGTGCACGCGCCGGCGGCCTGGCAGGTCGTCGCGAACGGCGCCCAGATCGGCGCGCCGACCCGAACTCCCGCCGGCACCGGCGGACCCGCGGGTGAGCGCCGCACGTGGCGCTGGCGCACCGACGTCGCGATCCCCACCTACACGATGGTGCTCGGCGCGACGACGCTCGCGGTGGATACGATCGGGCTGGCCGCCTGCGGCCGCGCGCCCGCGTCCCCGCGCGCGGACGGCTGCGTGGTGGTCACCACTGCGCTCTATCCCGACGATCGCACCATCGGCGCGGCGAGCTTCAAGCGCGCGGCCCAGATGGTGGACCTATTCTCCGACTGGATCGGCCCGTTCCCGTACGAGCAGCTCGCGCACGTGGAGTCCTCCACCCGTTTCGGCGGAATGGAAAACGCATCGGCGATCTTCTACTCCGAGACCACGCTGCACAGCGGCCGGAACATGGAGAGCACGGTGGCGCACGAGACCGCGCACCAGTGGTTCGGCGACTCCGTCACGGAGACCGACTGGCACCACCTGTGGCTCTCCGAGGGATTCGCGACCTACTTCGCCGCGCTCTTCTGCGAGTGGACGGACGGCCCGGCCGCCTTCCGGCGCGAGATGGAGGGAGCGCGGCTCCAGTACGTCGGCTCGATCGATCCCGAAAAACCCGTGATCGATCCGAGCGCGGGCGATCTGTTCGAACTGCTCAACTTCAACAACTACGACAAGGGTGCCTGGATCCTCCACATGATGCGCGGCGTGGTGGGCGACTCGGCGTTCCACTCGGGCGTCCGCGACTACTACGCCAGCCACGTGAACGGCAACGCGCTCACCGCCGACCTCCGCGCCGCCATGGAGAAGGCTTCCGGCGAGGATCTCGGCTGGTTCTTCGATCAGTGGCTCAACCGGCCCGGACACCCGGTGCTGCGTGTCACGCATCGCTGGGACGAGGCCACGCGCGAAATCGTGGTGGACGTGGCCCAGGTCCAGCGCACGTCGTGGCCCCGCTTCCGCGTGCCGACCGAAGTGCTCGTGCGCGGCGGCTGGGGGGAGCGCCGACAGGCGGTCGATCTCTCCGGCGCGCGCACGACCGTGCGCATCCCCGCGCCCTGCCCCGCGGACGCGGCGGCCGTGGACCCGGGTGGATGGGTGCTCA